>JACMLR010000118.1 GCA_014379515.1 Chitinophagaceae bacterium | reverse complement strand
CCTGTTGCAAGCATTTGTTCTTTCGTTGCTTCGGGCAACATGTCCCCGGCGATTTGCCATGTTAAGAACTGATCATAGCGAAGGTTTTTATTAAACGCGTGGATTACCCAGTCGCGCCATGGCCATTGCGTGCGGATGTTATCGTCCTGGTATCCATAACTATCAGAATAACGGGAAAGATCCATCCAATGGATTGCCATTTTTTCGCCGTATTGCGGTAGGGCAAAAAGCTGATCAACTGCTTTTTCATAAGCGTTTGGGGATTGATCATTCAAAAAAGCATCCATCATTTCGATTGATGGTGGTAAGCCGGTAATATCAAATGCAGCTCGCTTGAGCAACCTTTCTTTATCAGCTTCTTCGTTTGGTGGAAGGCCAACCCGCTCCAATTGGCTTAGGATATAATGATCAATTTCATTCTTTACCCATTTACGATTGCTTATTTCCGGAACTGTTGATTTTTTTGGTGCGATAAAGGCCCAGTGTTTTTCGTATATAGCTCCCTGTTTGATCCATTTGCGAACGAGTTTCACCTCATAGTCTGATAAAGAGCCGAGGTGTGAATCAGGCGTCGGCATTTGATAAGTAGAATCGTCGGACGAAATTCGTTTGTACACCTCCGATTCTTCCGGCTTGCCGGCTACGAGAGCGAACGCGCCCTTCGTTTCTTTAAGTGGTGAAAATGCACTGTCTGGAATGTCTAATCGAAGTCCAGCCTGGCGTTGAGCCGCATCAGGTCCATGGCATTTAAAACATTTATCGGAGAATATCGGTCTGATGTGAAAGTTGTAGCTGACGGTGTCTGGCAAAGATGCATCAGGGCTCGATTTTGAGAAGCAGGATGCAATCAGAATGATCGCCACAAAAAGGGCGACAGCAATGGAATATTTGTGCCTTAACATATGGTGGAAATCGGGAAGAAAAGATAGTGAAAAATGCGGAGTTATTGTTGAAGCAGTTTGTTCAAACCGGAGATGGTTCGAAATATACAAATGTGCTCAGCACCTTCGAGCGATCTTCCGAATTGACGCATCCCTTAGGTGCATCGGAAGCAGCTCCAGAATTCAACGCCAATGCGTTGCAATTTGAAAAAATGCATTCAATGGAAACACTTAAGTAAATACAAACCTATTTCGCGTTCGAGGTTTTGTTCAGACTATCTTCTATGATGTTCGCTCTGACTTTGCGCGACTGCCTCAACTCAGTATTCGCAACTTTGCATAGTTGAGCATGATCTTCTTTTCCCCGTTATGTTCAAATTTCACCGTTGCAATTGGGTTATGTGCTGCTCCTTCCATTCTTACTACTTCGCCGAATCCAAATTTTTGGTGTTCCACTTTTTGGCCTGCTTGCAGTTGACTTGTGTCGCTTGCTATGAAATCTTCGGATGGCTTATGCTCTATTACTTTGGGCGCAACTTGCTTCGGTGTCAGGTAAGAAGGCGCTGACTGCGTTTTATTCTTATTGGGTGGTGGCCCATATCTACGCTCCGCGTCCTGGGAGTCGGATTTGCCCGCACCCCATCCGCCGCCATTCATACGATCGAAAGCAGATCCACCCCAACCAGGCGAGTTTTGTGTTTTCTGTCCCGCAAAACTTCGGTCGAGATACTGATCAGGCATTTCGTTGATGAACCGACTTGGTTCGTTCTGAACCAGGCTACCAAATCGATATCTCGTATTTGCGTAAGTAATCCAAAGTCTTTTTTTCGCTCTTGTTATCACGACATAGAACAATCGTCGTTCTTCTTCAAGCTCTTCACGGGTGTTGATGCTCATTGCGTTCGGGAATAGCATCTCTTCCAGTCCAGCTGCAAAAACACAGGTAAACTCCAATCCTTTTGCCGCATGAATGGTCATTAATTTAACGGTGTCTGCATTTGGATCTTTGTCATCCGAATCCGTTGCAAGCGTAGCCTGTTGCAAGTAACTCGCCAGGCTTTTATCAACCAGTTCACCGTCTTCGTTGTCTGGTGATTCCGTCCAGGATTTGATCGAGTTCAACAATTCCTGCATGTTTTCGTATCGTTGAACGCCTTCAGTACTTTTATCGTTGAATAATTCCTTGATGATATTTGTTTGCTTGCCGATGTGCACGGCAACGTCATAGGCGTTTTGTTTTTCCAGCATACTGGAAAAACTTTTAATCATCAATACAAAGTTCTCCAGGATTTCCAGGGTACTTGCACGAAATCCAAATTCCTTTGCACGATCAATTACTTCCCACATTGAAATATTATTCTCGTTGGCGGCAAGCACAGCACGGTCGATCGTCGTCTTCCCAATACCACGAGCAGGAAAATTGATGATGCGTTTTAGCGCTTCTTCATCACGCGGATTGGTAACGATTCGCATGTAAGCAATGAAATCTTTGATCTCCTTGCGCTGATAGAAACTGATGCCGCCATACATCGTGTAAGCGATTCCCATCCGACGTAATGCCTCTTCAAATGCACGACTTTGTGAATTAGTGCGATATAAAATTGCAAATTCGCGATTGAGATAATGATTCCGTAGTTTTTGCTCCTGGATGGTATCAGCAACGAATTTGCCTTCGTCATTATCGGTGCTGGTTCGAACGAGTCGAATTTTCTCTCCTTCCCCATTTTCGGTGAAAAGTATCTTTTCTATTTGTCCCTTGTTGTTGCTGATGATTTCATTTGCAACGTGGAGAATATTTTTTGTTGATCGATAGTTTTGTTCCAGTTTAACGAGTTTGACATCGTCGTAATCTTTTTGAAACTGGAGGATGTTTTCAATTGTAGCACCGCGAAAGCTATAAATGCTCTGCGCATCGTCGCCCACTACGCACACGTTCTCATGCATTGCCCCGAGAAGTTTGATGATTTCATACTGCGCCGGGTTTGTATCCTGGTACTCATCAATCAGGATGTATTTGAATTTGCGCTGATACTTGCTCAGGCTTTCAGGTACATTTTTTAATAGTTCATAGAATTTCAATAACAAATCATCAAAATCCATTGCGCCATTTTTGAAACAACGGAGCACATAGGCTTCATAGATTTTGGCAATCATTGGGCGATTGCTGCGCTGATCTTCTTGCTGGATATTATAATCATTCGCATACGCTTCTGCACTAACGAGCGCATTTTTTGCGCTTGAGATCCGATTGTATACCGTGCTGGGTTTATAGTGTTTATCGTCGAGGTTCAGTTCGTTAATTACTGTTTTGACAACGCTTTTTGCATCGTCGGTATCGTAGATGGTGAAGCTTGCGGGATAGCCGATTTTTGGTGCTTCACTTCGGAGTACACGAGCAAAAACGCTGTGAAAAGTGCCGATATAGAGATTACGCGCCTCATTATTTCCGAGGATTTTTTCGACGCGCTCTTTCATTTCACGTGCTGCCTTATTGGTGAAGGTAAGCGCGAGTATATTAAATGCGTCAATGCCGTGACCCATCAGGTGGGCAATCCGCGTGGTGAGTACTTTGGTTTTTCCAGAGCCGGCACCGGCCACAATCATAATAGGACCGTCGATATGTGTGACTGCTTCCTGTTGCCGTTCATTCAAATCCTTCAAATAATCTTGCATGGCTGCAAGTTAAGTTGAAGGCAGTTGGGAAGGAGTGGGTGTAGACAAATTTTATGGGTATTTTCTGGGATTGCTCGCGGCGGCGCGGCGGCGCAGAGTATGTCGGTAATCTTTGTATAGCACTGTCATCGCATTTGGAAAATAGTAAAGCGCAAATGATTGGAGCACAACCGCCGCGTCGCCGCGAGAAAATACTTCCGACCTTTACAATATGAGTGGCACTGAAGATCAAATAATTCAACAAACAAAAAATTGGATTTTGCAGGTAGTGATTGGTTGCAATTTTTGCCCCTTTGCTGCCCGCGAGTTTAAATTGGATACCATTCGCTTTCGTGTCGAGCCTTCCGCAGATAACGCCGCGTGTTTGCATGCGTTTATGGAAGAATGTAAACGATTGGATGAAGAAGATGCAATTGAAACGACGGTTGTTATTTTACCGAATGCAGTACCCGATTTCGATGATTATCTCGAACTGCTTCATATGGCAGAGGAGTTGTTACTCGAATTCGATTACGAAGGCGTCTACCAGGTTGCAAGCTTTCATCCACTATACATTTTTGCCGGTGCTACCGAGGATGATGCATCCAATTATACCAATCGATCAATTTATCCAATGTTGCATTTGCTTCGGGAAGACAGTGTTGAAAAGGCACTGGAAAAATATCCCGATGCCGAAGAAATACCTGAACGCAATATTCGATATGCAAACGAAAAGGGAATGGACTATTTCAAAAAATTATGGGAGTCGTGCCTGTAACGATTACTCTTCAACCTGCTTGATTCCAGTTTTCGTGAATTCAATCTTTTTTTCTTTGTAGAGTTTGCCGGTCGTCATCTTGAATGCTTTCTTACTCATTGCAAAAAAGCCATAAATTTCTTCCGGAGATGATTTGTCGTGGTACGGCAGATAACCATTATGCTCCTCGAGCAATCGCAAAATTTTTCCTGCTTCGTCTTCCACGCGCTTGTATCCGGGCTTTCCAATTACAACATCAATCTTTTTGTCTTCGCGAATTGTTTTGACGTAGCCTTCCATTTGATCGCCGATCTCAACATCGCGATATACTTCGTTGTGATGTAGGATACCAAGGTGTTTATGGTTGATGATCACGACGAAGCCAATATTTGTTTGACGAAAGATCGTGAGCTGCACCACTTCTTTTTCTACAACGGTCAGGTCCTCATTTGATAATTGCTGTTCAAATTTTTCTGATGCTGCAACGCGCCCCGTTTGTTCATCCATATATATCTGAACAAGATAGTCTGCGCCAACGCGCATACCCATCAGTTGCTTGCTTCGCGGAACGAACAGATCTTTCATTAGTCCCCAATCCATGAATGCGCCCTGAGGTGTTACGGCCACGCAACGAAGAAGGGCAATCTCCCCAAGAATCGCTATCGGCCGTTGAGTGGTGGCAATAAGACGATCTTCGGAATCGTGGTAAATAAAAACCTCAACGGTTTCGCCCACTTTTAACTCCCGCGGAACGAATCGTTTTGGAAGAAGCAACCCATCTTTTCCGTCTTCCAGATAAGCGCCAACGCTGGTGAACCGCTGCACGGGGAGTTTGTTGTATTGTCCGACCTGGATCATAGGGCGAAGATAACATTTGGAATGTGTGAAATCTGCAAAATGTAGAGAATGTGCGAATGGCGAATGTGCGAATTCTCCCATTCGATCAGCTTGCTAGTTACTTAAGTTTTTTTATTCTCAAATACATAGCGAACTGACGAACTTAATGAATTCGCACATTCGCAAATTAGAAATTCACACATTCCCCACCGCGTGTAATCGATCAGAACTTACTACATTCGCGCATGACAAAAATTACAGTGAACTCCAATGGCTCATTAAAAGTTGAAGGTGAATTCGAGGTGGTCGACAAGACAGGAAAAAATTATGGCTTACAGGGTCGGACAATCGTTTCTTTCTGCCGCTGCGGTATGTCGAAAAACAAACCGTTCTGCGACGGTTCTCATAAAGGACATTTTGAACATGATGCGGAGGCTTTTGATTTGCCTGAGAAAAAAGTGTAATTGCATTTGTTTCTCGCGGCGACGCGGAGAATATTCTGGGTTGCGAGATTCATTTTTTATCGGTGCCCCTGAAAAGACTTCGCGTTGACTCGATACCATGATAAATCTATCTATTGATTCGCGGGAATTCGTTTCTTTCATGCCGGCGTCCGGCATTTCTTAATACGACAATTTAACGTCGTTATCCAGTCATTTACCCGGCAAAACGTCCCCAAATCTTGCAAATTTATTCGCGGCAAATTTCGCCAATAAGTTGACACTCAATACGGCCCCGGGTTTGATAGTTTCTGTTTTAATATCTCACATTAAAACAGACTTTATGAAAAAGATTCTTTTCGTTCTGGCTATCTCTTTTTTCGCAGTGGGCGTTGCACACGCGCAAAAGCCTGAAGTGGTTATAAACAATAAAGATGGCTGGCAAAAAATCGGCGAAGCTAAAGTTGATTTCAAAACTGAGAAAGATCAGTTTATCATTATGGGTGCTGACAAATTTAAATCTATCCAAATCCGCGTGAAAGACGCGCCGATTCACCTGGAAGATTTGAAAATTGAATACGATGGCGGTACTGCAGATCAAAGCGTTGCTCTTCGTACCAATTTTGCCGCGGGTTCAAAAAGCAAAATTATCGATCTAAAAGATCATACCAAAGGTTTGAAAAAAGTATCGTTTGTTTATCGAACCGTTCAAAATTCCGCAGATGAAAAAGCGGAAATTGAACTTTGGGGTTTGAAATAAATTTCAATCTTTCGGCTACGTTTTTACTAACCTGGAAATATATGCACACGTTCCAGTTACAAAAGATAACTCCCGTCGGAGTTATCTTTTTTTATTTCTGCAACTGAATCGCTATTCACCCGATTCAATCCAGCCTTCTTTTGATTGTCATTGTTCATACTGCGTTAATATTCTGTTCACTTATTGATAACATCTCACAAGTAATCTTGCCATTCATTATCAAAACACGCATCAATGAGAAATAAACTTCTTGCAATATCGCTTTGTGTTATTTTATTAGCTTCCTGCCGAAAAAATGATCTTCATGAATATGCCCATGAAGACGCCTCAACATTTTCAGTGATTGGCAGTCTCACCGTTGGTGGTGAAGGCGCCGCAGAAATAACTGCCTATGATCCAACAACAAAAAAGTTGTTCGTTGTTACCAACAGTGACCCACAAACGCGTATTGACATTGTCGACCTATCTAACCCGGCAATGCCCATGCAAATCGGCTTTATTGATATAAGCCCTTATGGTGGTGGCGTTAATAGCGTTGCAGTGAGCGATGGCAAACTTGCCGCTGCTGTAGAAGGGTTTCAAAAAACGGACAATGGAAAGGTTGTAATATTTTCAACGAACGATAATTCTCTTGTAAAGCAAATCGCCGTCGGTGCATTGCCCGACATGGTAACCTATAGCCACGATGGCAAATACATCCTTTCTGCCAATGAAGGTGAACCCAATGATGCATACACAATCGACCCGGCTGGCACCGTTTCAATTATATCAGTTAAAGAAAATTATTCAGTAGTTACACTCGGCTTTGAAGATTTTGCAGGCAAAGAAGGATCGCTGAAATCAAAAGGGTTTCGCATTTTCGGACCAAATGCAAACTTTGCTACGAACATAGAGCCGGAGTATATCACGATCGATAAAGATTCTAAAACGGCCTGGGTAACATTGCAGGAAAACAATGGTATTGCCAAAATCGATATCAAATCAAAAAAAATTACTGCAATATTCCCGCTCGGTTTTAAATCATACAATCTTACTGCAAATGGAATTGATCCCAGCGATCGCGACAATGCGATTGGATTGTTGAATCCATGGCCGGTCAGAGGAATGTATCAACCGGATGCGATCGCGGTATTCGATGATGGCGGCACTCCCTATCTTTTTACAGCAAATGAAGGCGACGTAAGAGAATGGAGTGGTTTCGCAGAAAACAAACGCGTGAAAGATCTCACACTTGATGCGCTGGCATTTCCGGACGCAACATTGAGAACTGATCCAAAAATTGGTCGACTAAATGTTACCACAACGCTCGGCGATGATGATGCAGATGGCGACTATGATGCACTCTATTCATTTGGCGCTCGTTCGTTCAGTGTGTGGAATGGCAACAGCGGTAACCTGTTGTATGATAGCAAAAATGAGCTGGAGAAAAAATGCATTGATGCACTTCAATATGATGATGCGCGAAGCGATGATAAAGGTGTTGAGCCAGAAGGCATCACACTTGGGATCGTTGGAAAAAAAGCTGTTGCTTTTGTCGGATTGGAAAGGGCTGACGCTGTGGCGATCTACGATGTTACCAATCCAGTTTCTCCGAAATTCATAAAATTGCTAAAATCGGGAGACGCTCCAGAAGGCCTTACTTTCATCCACGCGAAATACAGTCCAACGAAAAAAAGCCTCCTCGTAGTTAGCAGTGAAAACGATGGAACAATAAAAGTCTATTCGGTGAATTGAGTTTGAGCCGGTTAAGAAATTTTTTTTCGGTGATCGAAATAACGCCACCAAACATTTCCTTAAAAGGTTTTATCGGGATATTTGCTTTTCAACCTGACGCGTATGATTCGGAAAGCAACAGCAAATGATCTTGATTTTGTTTATGGTTTATATATGCACCCTGAGATAAATCCATGGTTGCTGTATGAAAAAATGGATCTCGAATTGTTTGAGCCCATCTACAAGGAACTCGTTTCCCGTGATGTGAAATATATTTATGAGCACGAAAGAGAGGAAATGGGAATGTGTAAACTCATTCCGTTGACATATCGCACCTCACATATTGTGTACCTCGGCGGACTTGGAATTCATCCCGGTTTTGCAGGAAAGGGGCATGGCGCCAAGATGATGCGCGAAATCATCGATCTTTCACGTACGGCGGGTTATAAACGAATCGAACTTAGTGTGTCTGTTGAGAATGAAAAAGCAAGACACCTATATGAAAAAGTCGGATTCGAAAAAGAAGGAGTATTAAGAAATTATTCATTTTTCGCTAGTGAAGGAAGGTATGTGGATGAAGTGATGATGGGGTTGTTGTTGTAGTTAATGTGCGAATTGCTAATTTCTAATGTGCGAATTCATCCATTCCGTCATACCCTACATCCCAAATGGGCGAAATATGCAAATGTGCAAAATGCCTTCAATCAACCCGCTCTTGTCTGAGCATCAGTACTAATTCAATTTTTGAATAAGTAATCGTTATCTCAGCCACACTAATCGACCGAAGGCATTTTGCACATTTGCATATTTCGCACATTTAGACCCAGGAGCATAATCGAATGGATGAATTCGCACATTCGCAATTCGCCATTCGCACATGCTGCATGCTTCAAAACGTTATAATCAAAAAAAAATCTATGAAACAAATCTGTTTATAAATTACATTTAGGGCATCAACCTCAATTAAATATTTTTGTCATATGGGAGATTTTCAGATCAAAAAAAATCCTAAGAAGTACGATGCGGTGATAGTTGGCTCTGGTGCAGGTGGTGGAATGGCTGCATATACACTTGCAAAAGCTGGATTGAAAGTGTGTCTCATCGAAGCAGGCGCCATGTACGATCCGCAAAAAAATGTTACACAATTAAAAAATCCATGGGAATCACCGCGACGTGGAGCCAGTACAAAATTCCGTCCGTTCGGCGATTTCGATGCTTGCTATTACGGTTGGGATATCGACGGTGAGCCTTATACAAAAGCTGCAGGTACACAATGGGATTGGTGGCGTGCCCGGATGCTTGGTGGAAGAACGAATCACTGGGGTCGCATCTCACTTCGTTTTGGTCCGAAGGACTTTCGCCGTCGCAGTATTGACGGACTTGGAGATGATTGGCCAATAACTTATGATGATGTCAAACCTTATTACGATCGGATCGATAAAATGCTTGGCATTTTTGGAAGCAATGAAGGACTCGAAGATCACCCCGATGGTATTTTTCTCCCTCCACCTAAACCGCGTTTGCATGAATTGATGATCAAGAAAGCAGCAACGACTGCCGGTGTAAAAGTTATTCCATCGCGTTTATCAATTCTTACCAAGCAATTGCCGGATAACAATGATCGCCAGGAATGTTTTTATTGTGGTCAGTGCGGTCGTAACTGTAGTATCGCAAAAGCAGATTTCTCTTCGTCGAACGTATTGATCAAGCCAGCACTCGCAACCGGTAATATCGATGTTATCGCGGACGCAATGGCGCGGGAAGTTTTGACTGATTCTGAAGGTAAGGCAACCGGCGTTTCTTATATCAATAAGCCTGATGGAATGGAATACCAGGTCACAGGCCGTGTTGTAATACTTGCAGCGAGTGCCTGCGAATCTTCAAGATTATTATTAAACTCAAAATCAAAACGCCAGGAAAACGGACTTGCCAATAACAGTGATGTAGTTGGTCGGTATCTGCATGATAGTACCGGTGCTGCAATGGGTGGTGTTCTTCCACAACTGTTCGATCGCAAACGTTACAACGAAGATGGAGTGGGTGGAATGCACGTTTACTCACCATGGTGGCTCGACAATAAGAAATTGGATTTTCCTCGCGGATATCATATAGAATATTGGGGCGGCATGGGCCAGCCTGCGTATGGTTTCGGATTTGGAATCGAAGGAATGAACGGCAAATATGAAGTTCGTGGCCAGCAAAAAGAAGCAGGCGGTTATGGTAAATCATTGAAGGAAGATCATCGATTCTTTTATGGTGCTGGAGTAGGAATGGCCGGACGCGGAGAAGCAATACCATTAAAAGAAAATCGCTGTGAAATCGATCCGTCTGTAGTAGATAAATACGGTATTCCTGTTCTTCGTTTCAATGTGAAATGGAGCGAACATGAAATCAAGCAAGCGAAGCACATGAAAGAGACGTTCAAAGAAATTATGCATCAGATGGGTGCGATCATTACCTGGGGAGCTGACGATGGTCCGGAAAATAATTACGGTCTTGAAACACCTGGTAAAATTATTCATGAAGCCGGAACTGCACGGATGGGAAATGATCCAAGAACTTCGGCATTCAATAAATGGAACCAGGCGCATGATTGTAAAAATCTTTTTTGTGTAGATGGTGCGCCATTTGTGAGCCAGGCCGACAAAAATATTACATGGACAATACTTGCACTGTCATTGCGCGCTTCAGAGTATATCATTGACGAATTGAAAAAGCAAAACATTTGATAGCGCAACGTTTAGTACCATTATCAATTATCAAATAATTTAAGAACTAATAATATGGACAGAAGAAAATCATTAAAAGCCATCGCACTCGGATCATTATCTGCAGGAGTGCTGCTTGAAGGATGTAAACTTGATCCAAAGGAAGAAAAGAAACCTGGCACAACGGATCCGAAGAAGCCGGAATTTACGATCGACCGTGCGAAGGAAGAACTTGCACGCGATACTGCGCTAATGAGTCAGAACTTTTTCGATGAACATGAAATGGCAACAATTACTGTTCTGGCTGATATTATCATTCCCAAGGATGAAATAAGCGGTAGTGCATCAGAAGCTGGAGTACCCGGTTTTATCGATTTTATCGTCCAGGACATGCCAAATCATCAAACGCCCATGCGTGGCGGTTTGCGCTGGTTAGATATG
>JACMLR010000117.1 GCA_014379515.1 Chitinophagaceae bacterium | reverse complement strand
TCTCATTGCTGCAACTCTTTGCGAGCCGATATTTACATTTCAATTTTCCAAACCGGGATCCGCGGAATTCCGATTATCGTGTGAGTGAAGGATGCACAATTTGTGTGAGGACGTTTTTGAGCCTTTAAGAAGAGGCAGCAAAAATGAAAGGACACTTTTATGCAGGCGGGAAAACATGGTTGGTTGGAAGGAGGGGGGGAGGGCCCGCCGCAGGCGAAGGCAATTCATTACCAATTTTTGATGAGTACAAACCAGGATTTTTCCCATTTTTAATCATCGCAAAATTGTGTTTTTCCTTTCTTTTAACGACGTCAATGTCGTTTCTTTCCATGGCGTGGAACGCTATCATCCACATCGGCAATAAAAACACATCGCCTCTTTCATCAACCTGTATCAATCAACAAATAAAATGCCTCTTGCTTTTTATTATCGTCCGCATAAAATGCTCAACCGACCAATAACACAACCAATATGGATTCTATTCTGGAAACTGGTCAAGTAATTAACCAGTGAATAGTTATTCGGGGCTTTTGCAAACATAAATACCCATCTAGCAAAAACAACCCCTTCCAATCCGGTCAACTGAAATCCGATCGCATAATTTATACTTCAGAAAGTATCACTCACTTTTAAGCGCACTATAAATCGTTTCGAAAACTTTACCGCGAACATTTAACCGAAGAAAGAGATTTGCATCTCCATTGTTGTGAACGCGGTTACTAAGCATTATGAACGTCAAATGCTTTTCCGGATCCATCCAAATACAAGTACCAGTAAAACCGGTATGACCAAACGTTTTCGAAGAAGCTGATTTTGCCGGGTATGGGTCTTTGCGAGTTGCATTATCTTTTTCCGGTTTATCAAAACCCAATCCTCTCCTACTGTCTGTGTGATACGCGCTGAAATAATCAATTGTTTCCTTTTTGAAAAACCGTTGTCCATTCAGAACGCCACCAGTCTGTAACAACTCTGCAAGGACAGACAAATCATATGCATTGCTGAATAACCCTGCATGGCCCGCTACGCCACCAAACATCGCTGCCCCCGGATCATGCACGTCCCCATGAATCAATTGCTGACGAAAACCAGGTTCCGATTCTGTCGGTGCAATGTATTGAAGTGGGAAACGATCGCGCGGTTTGAAACCAGTACTCGTCATATTCAACTTATCGTAAAACTCTTGCTTCACATATTTTTCCAGTGGCATGCCGGTTATTGCTTCAACAATCTTACCTAGAAATATAAAATCATTATCACTATAAATGTATTTGCCAGTTGGTGCGAGTTCACTCTGTAAAATGCGTTTGTACATTGTATCGACCCAATCATCCCTCAAATAAATGCTTTCTGCAACGCGCGTGCGGTGTAGTGAATCCGCCCGATAAGAGTAATAACTAAAAATCGGAATATTCGAAAGGCTGGTATCTACCGTTTCCCGATAAAAGGGAATCCATGCTTTTAGTCCGGCCTGGTGGAGAATGATATCCCAGAGTTTGAGACTTTCTTTGTTCGAGCCTTTTACCCACGGTAAATAATCGCCCAATGTTTTTTGCAGATCCAGCCGACCATCATCATACAACTTCATCACCGAAACCGTAGTGGCCATAATTTTTGTCACAGAAGCCAGGTCATAAATCGTTTCCGGATATACCGCTTCTGCACTGTCATACGACAAATGCCCAAAGGCTTTTTCGTAGGCAATCTTTCCATCCTTTGCCACCACAACCACTGCTCCTGGAATTGCACGTTTTGCAATAGCATCATTTACGATTGAATCGATCTCGAGCATCTTCGCCTGGTTGAAACCAAGATCGGCTGCAGGTGCGGCATGTAATAATCTTGTCGACACAATGCCTGCCCCAAATTGAAGTGTTTCGCAAACCGTGACCGGCAATTTACCCTTCGCCACCAATCGACCATATAAAAGATCAGCCGCAGTTTTTTGAGTGATCACATCATCTTCATAACATGCCACCAATACTTTTGCATTGCAATAATTTTTTATGGCATATGGATTTCCAAACACGAACGTGATCGCTCTGTTCTGAACCTGTAGTTGTTCAACCAACTGCTTTGCCGCCAAACTTATTCCGAAATTATTTGCCGGCCTTCTGCTGAATGCATGCAAGCCAACAACAACAATATCGTATTGATCTTTTATGTATTGAAGCAGGCGCGTTGCCTGGTCTGCCGATTGTTTATAATCGAAATAATAAACATGGGCATCGTAATCTTTCCGCAATTGTCGCGCAAACTCATTGTCCTTCGACACACCAACGCCAACATATGCTACCCGTTTTCCACTTGCAAGGGGAAATATCGCCGGATCGGCATTGCGTAACATCGTGAGCGCGTTCTCAGAAACCAGTCGCGACGTGGTTTCGATCCCTTCATTTAAATCCTCTGTGAGTTTATACAAATTGATGGGCTGAAGATTTGCTAATCCATATTGGTATTTTGCAAACAGCACGCGACGAACATGCGCATCGATATCTGCCCAGCTTAATTTTTTACTCTTTATCGCTGCCTTGATTCTTTTAATCGATGCCGGAATATCACCCGGTAAACACAGCATATCGTTGCCAGCAATCAATGCTTGTGCAGACGCTTCACCATCTGGAAAAAACTTTCTGACCCCTTGCATTTCGAGCGCGTCGGTGAATGTGAGTCCATTAAAACCTAATTCATTCCGCAATAATTTCGTCACACTGTTGTACGATATCGATGTTGGCCTATTCGCCGTCTTATCAATCGCCTGAACTTGTAGATGGGCGCTCATAACACTTCCAATTCCTGCACTGATTGCCTGACGGAAAGGGTAAAGCTCCAACGAATCAAGCTCGGCCCTTGTCTTATTAATAACAGGTAGATCGTGGTGTGAGTCCACGGAAACATCGCCGTGACCAGGGAAATGTTTTGCGCAAGCCATTACGCCGGCATCCTGTAATCCACGCATGTACTGAATGCCGTACGCGGCAACTTTGTATTTATCCTCCCCAAAAGAACGATCGTTGATAACAGGATTTGCGGGATTATTATTGATGTCCATTACAGGAGCATAGTTCACCTGTATACCAGCGCGCTTACATTGTTCACCAATAACCCGTCCATATTGATACACGATTGATGGATCCTGAACTGCCCCAAGCATCATTGGACGCGGCAACGATTTCACGCTGTCCATTCGCATCCCGAGGCCCCACTCCCCGTCGATCGTTACCAGCAACGGAGTTTTTGATAATGCCTGGAAGCGGTTGACACGCTGCGCATGCTGTTGAGGTCCGCCCTGGAACAAACAAAGCCCGCCAACATTGTATTTCCTGATTGCTTCTTCAACTTCTTTGTCGTAAAACGTTGCTATGGAAGAACCCGGCGCAGGAGGGGCCGATGTCCGCACGACAAATAACTGGGTAATTTTTTCATCTTTCGACAGCGAATTGAAAACACTGTCGACCCACTTCACCGCAGTTAATGTAGAAGTTCGTTGCGCAAATGCACCGAGACTGCAAAGAGTAAAGATCAGAAGGAGGAAATTCTTCATATCAGGCAATAGTTGAATTAAGCGTACAAATTAAGAAGTTTCTACAAGCCTTAACCCGCAACAAAACGCAAGGCTGCTAATTTTCTGCAAGTCATTAAAAAAAGTTGATAACTGAGATTTTACAGGCTTGCGGGTTAGATGTAAATTAGCGGTTCTAATTTTTTTTATTGCCAGATATCATTCAATTACTTCCCGATAATATCGCCAACCAGATAGCAGCTGGCGAGGTCATTCAACGCCCTGCAAGTGCGGTGAAAGAACTTTTGGAAAATGCAGTCGATGCCGGCGCGACTGATATCCGTTTGATTGTAAACGATGCCGGTAAATCGTTGTTACAGGTTGTAGATAATGGCAAAGGAATGAGCGACACCGATGCCCGCATGTGTTTCGAGCGACATGCCACCTCAAAGATTTCAAATATCGATGACCTGTTCAAAATCCGCACCATGGGTTTTCGTGGAGAAGCACTCGCTTCTATCGCAGCGGTTGCACAGGTTGAATTGCGAACGAAAAAAGCAGACCAGGAGACTGGCACTTATATCGAAATCGAAAATAGCGTCGTCAAAAAACAAGAACCAATCGCTGCTGTTACCGGAACCAGCATTGCAATGAAAAATTTATTCTTCAGCGTTCCCGCGCGAAGAAACTTTCTTAAAAGCAACGCAGCGGAAATGCGTCATATTGTTGACGAGTTCATGCGCGTCGCACTGGCATTCCCTGAAATATTGTTCTCCTTAGTCAGCAATGGTCAACAGGTTTTTTATTTAGAGAAAGGTTCGTTGAAGCAACGAATTGTACAACTGCTTGGATCGAATTATAATTCCAGGTTGGTTACTGTACAGGAGAAGACCGACTATTTAACGATCTACGGTTTTGTTGGCAAACCGGAAACAGCAAAGAAGACAAGAGGTGATCAGTACTTTTTCGTCAATAACCGATTTATCCGAAGCCCATATCTCAATCACGCAGTGATGAGTGCCTACCAGGATATGATAGGCTCCGATAGTTTTCCGCTTTATGTTTTGTTTATCGATTTGGATCCCGCGCAAGTTGATATCAATGTGCATCCAACAAAACAGGAGATTAAGTTTGAAGATGAAAAGATCATTTATGCGTTTGTGCAATCGGCAATCAAACATGCACTCGCTCAATTCAGTGTCACCCCAACAATCGAATTTGATCTTGATCCTACCATTCAGCAACTGGATTCAATAACCCAACCATTTACCCCAGAGCGTCAATCATCAGCAACAGGCTCAGAGATCTTTCGGAATTTCACGCAAAGCAACCAGGCGCATACGGTAAATCCCCAACAACGAAGTTCGTTGCCATCCTGGAATACAGATGAGGATGCTGACGTTCCCGGCGAACGATTTGAATCTTTATTGGATCAATTAAAAAAAGCGGATCAGCAATCGAGTTCGTTCCCTGCAGAATTTGCACCGGTTCAGTCGCTACCCGGACTCGCAATAAATGATTACACTGATCTTCTTCAAATTCACAATAGTTATATCCTCGTACCAACAACGCGTGGCTTTATTTTGGTCAACCAGCAATTGGCGCATGAGCGTGTACTTTATGAACGCTACGTCGAATCGTTTCATGGCAAGCCAATGCCTACACAACGTAGCCTGTTTCCCATCACATTCGATCTATCGCCACAAGATGCCGTGCTTCTGGCGGACCTGATTCCAGAGCTGACCGAATTAGGTTATATCGTCGAGGCATCCGGCCAGGATAGCTTTGTTATCCAGGGAACGCCTGCCGATATTCGCGAGGGAAATGAACAACAAATCATTGAAAACCTGCTCGAGCAATACAAACACTTCAGTACCGATCTGCAGTTTTCAAAAAGAGAAAAACTGATACGTTCGCTGTCGTGGCAGCAATCGATCAAAACCGGACGGCAGCTGGCACAAAAAGAAATGAAAACGTTGGTAGAAGATTTATTCGCGTGTCGCCAACCAAATGTTACTGCTGGTGGAAATCCAACGTATGTTGAG
>JACMLR010000116.1 GCA_014379515.1 Chitinophagaceae bacterium | reverse complement strand
TGAAGTGCAGGACTTCGCCCGAATGATGCGTGCATCCATGTTTTTTCCGGCCAATACGTTTACCTACGAAGGTGATCCAGACCGACCAATAACGTTTAACGAAGAGGCGGTATTTATAGCAGACAAATCTATCCTTTCGATGTTCTCGTTTTCATTCATTGAAGGTGATACAAGTGCGTTGCAAGCGCCAATGTCGTTAGCGATCACAAAGCAGGTGGCGAAAAAATATTTCGGAAACAAACCAGTGGTTGGCAATACATTACTCCTTAACAGAATGCCTTGCAAAGTCACAGCCGTTGTCGAAGTGCCTGAAAACTCTCACCTGCAATTCAATGTATTGGTATCTTTCAGTTCGTTAGGTGAAAATTGGGGATATACCGAATGGGCATGGCCTGAGTTTTACAACTACATACTGCTGAAACCCGGTGCAAGTGCAGAGAACCTGGAAGCGAAGTTCCCTGCATTTATGGAAAAATATTCAGCCAAGATCTGGGAACAATACAAATTCAAGTCACATATTTGGCTTCAGCCTATCACCGACATCCATCTTAAATCAGATTTTACGCTGGAACAAAGCGCTAACGGAAGTGAAAGAACAGTTTACTTCTTGTCGATGTTGGGAATTTTCATCCTGGTCATTGCATGGATCAATTATATAAATCTTTCAACAGCAAAGGCCCTTGAGCGTTCGAAGGAAGTTGGTTTACGTAAAGTATCAGGAGCATCGCGTATTCAATTAATGACGCAATTCTTCTTCGATGCTTTCCTGGTCAATATACTTTCCATCCTGCTGGCAGTACTTATAACCTTCATTGCAACTCCCTTTTTCGAATCTCTGACAGGTAAACATTTTTCCGAGACATTGATTTCATCGGGCACGTTCTACACGCCAACTTTCTGGATTGCTGTAGTGTTGACGTTGTTGCTGGGAATCGCGGTAGTCGGTTTTTATCCCGCACTGGTGTTGTCATCTTTTAACCCGGCGACAGTGCTGAAAGGTAAGTTTATCAAATCAAGCAAAGGAACATTACTGCGAAAGGGGATGGTTGTTTTTCAATATGTGTTGTCTATGTTCCTGGTTGCAGGAACGGTTACTATGACAACACAAATGCGCTTCATGCAGGATCAGGATCTCGGATATGACAAGGACCAAATGCTGGTGGTGCGGGCGACAGCAATAGGCGATTCCACGTATGGAAATCACGTAAGTCAATTTGTGAACACCGTGAAGCAATTGCCGCAGGTTAAACAGATCGCGAGGTCCACCGAAGTTCCGGGTCACGTTATTGCTGAACGGAATAATGTTCGTCGTGTTACACAGGATGAGAACGGCAATGTCGGTACATTTTTTATCAACACGGACGAAGATTTTTTCGCCACCTATGGGATGAAGATCCTGGCAGGAAGAAATCTGACTGAAAAAGATCAGTTTATTTATGTGCCGAGAGATGTTGACCCAAACAGGGAAAGGATCATTACCGACGATGGATACCTGGTGTCGGGCGCGCCGAATCGAATTATGATCAACGAAGCGTTGGCGGAAAGCCTTGGATTTAAGAAACCGGAAGATGCGATCAACGAAAAGGTGGTATTTGAACAGGGACGAAAGTTCGTTGGAGAGATCACTGCTGTGATCAAAAATCACAATCAATTATCCCTCCGGGAGAAGTATCAGCCTATTATATATTATTATCCTATGTACGACAATTGGTCTTACTTCTCCATAAAAGTTGATCTCCAATCGTCGCAGGCATTGGAGACTATCAATCAGGTCGGAAAGCTGTACGCAGATGCATTCCCCACCAGTGCATACGAATACTTTTTCCTCGACGATCATTTTAATAATCAATATAAGAACGATGTGCAGTTTGCGAGCATATTCGGTGTGTTTACTATTCTGGCGATTATCATTTCTTCGTTGGGATTATTAGGGCTTGGTATTTTCAGCGTTACACAACGTATCAAAGAGATCGGTATCAGAAGAGTACTCGGGTCGTCGATCGCTGGAATACTATTCCTGTTCTCTAAGGACTCGTTTTGGCTGCTTGTCATCGCTTACGCCATATCGCTTCCGGTAATGATTTTAGGTATTGGCAACTGGCTCGATAACTTTGCCTTTCACGTCGGGTATGAGTGGCAGATGTTTATTCTTCCGCCGATACTTCTTCTGACGATTTCACTGATCACCATTGTCTTCGTTACGCTGAAGTCGGCCACAACTAGCCCTGCCGTTTCGCTGAAAGCAGAGTAGTCGGCCAGGCTATGACTTTGAACCTTATAAAAAGAGTTCCAAAAATTTTACATGTACTGAAAATTTCATAGATTCATATATGTTCAATTATTACGAGCGCGTTAAAAATCATCCCGAAATATTTCACCAGTTGTCGTGTAAAGAGTTGTTGTTTGCGAAATATGATTGTCCGCTGGA
>JACMLR010000115.1 GCA_014379515.1 Chitinophagaceae bacterium | reverse complement strand
GGGGCATGGTGTAATAGCGATGGGCATCGCCCAGCGAACGAATCAACGCCACCACCGACCGAATGAATTTCCGGCATCCCCGCCGACATTCGATACGGCAGAACGATCACATCAATTCACGGTATCACCAATCCAATGACCCAACAGCAACAATTATCATAATCGGATAATCGGAGAACCTCAACGTTTACGATGGGTAATACGATCAACGGATTCGATGCGTGATGATGTCAACAGATTCGATGGTCGATGCCCATCGCTATTACACCATGCCCCTTCGGGGCGGCAGCACGAATGCGGAGAGCGAGAGTGAGAACGCAGAGAGGACTTCTGTATTCATTGTGTATTTATTCGCTCAATTCGCGTAATTCGCGTTCGGCTGTTAAATCCCCTTTCGCAGCTTCATCACCAACCATGCAGGTATCAATTCTGTTCAGTATCCTTCTGCGTGGTCGTCGCCTCGTTTGTCGGCGACAGCGTCAAATGTGCCATCGACGATTTTGATTAACTCGGTTCTTCCTATTCTTCCATAGTTTGTAATCTTATAGCCGAGCTTCTTTAATTCCGCTGCAAGGCCTGACGGGAAATCGGACTCGATATAAATGGTATCTGGCAACCATTGATGATGAAATTTCGGTTTGTTGACAGCGTCAGATGCCGACATATCAAATTCAAGAACGTTAATCAACGATTGAAAGACGGATGTTGTAATTGTTGTGCCGCCGGGCGTGCCAACAACGAGAAAAGGCTTATTGTTTTTAAGAACAATTGTCGGAGTCATCGAGCTGAGCATCCTTTTCCCTGGGACAACGGCATTTGCATCTCCGCCTACGGCACCATACATATTCGGCACACCGGGCTTCACACTGAAGTCATCCATTTCATTATTCAATAAAAAACCAGCGCCACCAACAACGGTGCCACTACCATAACCACCGTTTAATGTTGTCGTTACTGCCACTGCATTTCCGTCTTTATCAAAAATACTCAGGTGAGTTGTCTCTTCACTCTCGGGAATAATACCACCGTTAATTTCTTTACTTGTGCCAGCTTTCGTAGAATCATAATCTTTCATTCGTTCCTTGATATATGCAGCACTGATAAGCGTTTTGACAGGCACCTTATAAAAATCAGGGTCGCCTAAAAATTTGGCGCGATCAGCATAAGCACGGCGCTCTACTTCCGCCATCAGTTGCACTGATCTGAGTGTTTGAAATCCGTATTCGCGAAGCGGCTTGTCTTCGACCATCTTCATCATTTGAGGTAAAAGAATTCCGCCACTGCTTGGTAAAGCCATTGTCAGGATCACATATCCTTTGTAATTAAAAACGACAGGCTCACGAAATTTTGCATCGTAATTTTTTAAATCCGCAAGACTGATGATTCCTTTTCCACGCGCCATTTCTTTCACGATCAGGTTTGCTGTTTCTCCTTCATAAAAACCTTTCTTGCCCTTATCACGGATTCGCATAAGCGTTTTTGCAAGGTCTTTTTGAATCAGTGTGTCACCGGCCTTCCAATTGTCGTTTTTGACAAACACCGGAACAACCGTATTCGTTTTTTTAAAATAGGGCCTTGCAGAGTTCAGACTTCCAGCTTCGGATGCTGTAATTACAAAGCCTTTATCTGCCAGTTCTATCGCGGGTTGAATTAGGTCTTTGAACGGAAGCCGGGCATGTTTGTGCGCAGCAAAAAGGCCGGCGACTGTGCCTGGAACTCCGGCCGCCAAATGCCCGTTCTGACTTAATAAGACGTTTGCGGCCCCGGTTGAGTCGAGATACATATCACGATAGGATTTGCCCGGAGCTTTTTCGCGAAAATCGATATTGATATTTTTGCCATTGGCCAATCTTGCAACTAAAAATCCTCCACCACCAATGTTTCCTGCTCCGGGATATACAACCGCTAATGCCAATTGTGTTGCGATAGCAGCATCGATTGCATTGCCTCCTTTTTTAAGAATTGCAATTCCCACTTTACTTGCTAAAGGATGAGCCGTTACAACGGCACCATTGCGTCCGGTTACTCTCTTTTCAATTGAATAGTTATACGGATCGATTTTTGGCGCTGACTTTTGTGCAAGGCAGTTAGTTGTAGCAAGAATAATGACAGGAATAATGAATCTAATCTTCATAAAGTTTGAATTGAAAAACTGCCGCTAAAGTAAGTCGTTTAAAATTTAAATACCTCCCGTTTTCCCAAACTGAAATTGCTTATTTTTAAAAAACAGTTTAGGAAAATAATATATCTTTCCAGTTGTTCATTATCCTTGAGAGCCGCATTCAAACCAAACCAAATAGACTCAGCTTATGAGAAAATTCATCTACATTCTCCGTGGTGCAGGCCTTCTTGTAACATTCATTTGCCTTTGCCTCTCATCATTCGCTCAAACTTCCGGAACGATCAAGGGTAATGTCAAAGATGTAAATGGTAATCCACTCAGCAGCGCCTCTGTAACATTGGAAGGTCAGCGTGGTGGAACGCTCACGGATGCTTCAGGTAATTATTCATTGAAAGTTAAGCCAGGTTCATATACTGTTGTTATCACTTACGTTGGCGCAACCACTCAACAATTCCAGGTTACTGTAGGTGAGGGAGCAACCGTCGAACAGAATGCGACTGTGAATGTAACGGCAGACCTTACTGACATTGTTATTATCGGGTCACGTTCCCGCCAGCCACGCAGCAAATTAAATACGGTTGTTCCTGTAGATGTAATCAATGCCCGTGAAGTAAAGCAATTTGCGCAGGCTGATGTATCGCAGTTGCTTACCTATGTAGCTCCTTCGTTTCAATCAGCCCGCCAGGTTATTTCAGATGGTACAGATCATATCGATCCAGCCGGCCTTCGCGGTCTTGGACCTGATCAAACACTCGTACTTCTCAATGGAAAACGCAGACATAACACTGCACTCGTAAATATCAATGGTACCGTTGGCCGTGGTTCTGTAGGAACAGATTTGAACACGATTCCCGTAGCTGCGATCGAACGTATCGAAGTATTGAGAGACGGTGCAGCGGCACAATATGGATCGGATGCGATTGCAGGCGTGATCAACATCGTTTTGAAAAAGAATTACAAGGGACTGAATGTTTCAGGAATGATTGGTCAGAATTTTACCAGTATGCCTTACAATGGTGGAACTAAAATTAATGATGGACTGAACCGTCAGTTCGATTTTAGTGGTGGTTGGGGTTGGAACAATGGTGCATACATCAATGCAAGCGGACAATGGTTAAAGCGTGATGGGTCTAATCGAAGTGGCCT
>JACMLR010000114.1 GCA_014379515.1 Chitinophagaceae bacterium | reverse complement strand
TTTTTACAAATCCGCATTTGATGGGGAGCTGACAAGTTTTCAGCGTTTCGGAGACACACCGCATGGCGATCAGATGTCAGAATCCAACAAACAAAAAGTCATGCATGTAGCACTCGAGGCCGGCAATGGAGTAAGAATCATGGGTAGCGATTATATGGATTTTTTGGACAAACCCTTTAATGCAGGGAATAACTTTTCACTTTCCCTCCATCCGGAAAGTGAAGAGCAGGCAGACAAACTGTTCGCAAATCTATCTGAAGGAGGCAATGTGACCATGCCATTAGGAAAAGTATTCTGGGGCGCGTATTTTGGAATGTTTGTCGATAAGTTCGGAATCAGCTGGATTATAAACTTCGACTACAAATAGCGGCGTGTATCCCGATATTTTACTTAAGAAAGGTTTTAGATCAACACCTCACAATCATGGCCATGGATGCTCAATAGTTTAATGATTTGCTCTACACAAATTTCTGCGGCCTCAACTCTCAGTATATTGTCGCAATCATGCAGGTCAAAATTAATCCGGTACTTGTTGAACTGATCCCGTAGAATTGAAGCCAGTTGCTTCGCCTGCTCGGGTTGCTCTACTGTAGTTTTGAATACTTCAACCATGATACACTCATTTATCTTAAAATAAATTACGAAACCAATCGGTTTCAAATATATGCAACTATTTGGTTTCGCAATAGTTTTTCCAATATTTTTTTAGTACTGGCAATCGATTTGGATAATCATTCCGATTATCCCCTCCGCCGAACGCCCTTATCTTTACGGCTAAAGGACTTTTATGGATGTGGAACAATTGCGTACATACAGCTTGCAGAAACCCGGTTCAGAAGAATCACTGCCATTCGGCCCAGACAATATTGTGTTTAAAGTCGGCGGCAAGATGTTTATGCTGTTATCATTAGATGCGCAACCGACCAGCTTCAACGTAAAATGTGACCCGGAAAAAGCAGAAGAGCTCCGCGAAGAATATTCATGCGTACTTCCGGGATATCATATGAATAAAAAACACTGGAATACCATCGTGGTGGACGGTTCCGTTCCCTCAAGATTGCTGAAAGAGTGGATAGACCATTCCTACGACCTTGTCGCAAAGAAAAAAAAGAAGTAAGCTGGCAGATGTTCGAATCATCGCCTTTCGCCCATCTCAGCCAGAAAAAACATTATCACGTCTAAGTTCATTTCACCTGTAGTCCAATGCCCAACCTTATCAAAGGTCTTGAACTTCGCATTAATACCCTTGTCTAAATAAATCGCCTGACACTTTAAATATCGTTCCTGAACCCTTCTCCCGATGTTCTCATTTATGATTTTGCGTTCTGTGGCGGAATAAGCATCGTCAAACTGTACTGCATCGTTCTCGTCCAGCTTCCCCATATATATAAACTGAGGAATTTGGCGGTATGCAGCAGAGTCAAAACCAGCACCGAATATTTTCGAAAAATCGTTGAGTCCAACAGGATAATTAAGCTTAATCCGGTTTATCTCATTCTGTGGAATCATGAGCTTTCCGTTAAACCCTCCTATCGCCAAGGCCTGAATTCTTTGCGGGTGAATAAATGAGAAACGATTTGTAAAAGTTGCTGAAGCAGAAAAGCCACTCATGAAAAACTTCGGGTTAACCAGGATATTCATAGACTCAAGAATATTTCTGGCATCACTTACCATCTCCAGTAACTGGAGGTCAAGGCGTTTCATGTAAGGAGTTTTCTCCAGAATCGCATCCCGGTCCAACGCATGGGTATAAGTCAATGGTTTCGAAGCGGGCCTTGGAAATACCGGAACGAGCAACGGTATTTTCAACTCGGTAGAAATATTATTGCCAACGGAACTGACCGACGCTAAATCAATTGCATGTTTTTTGTGTACTTCCATGCTGTCGGTGATCTTTCCAGTGTTGTTTGGTTCCACCAGCAGAAATATCTTCTTATTTATCGGGGTGCCTTTGGGGATGAATAAGACATAGTCATTGTCAAAACCCTTTTGCGGGTTTTTAGCCACGACAATCAAACTGTCTGTTTTTATGGTTTCTGATGCCGGTTGCTGGGCAATTGCAACCAGGCAAGCGATAGCAAAAATTACAATGAGTTGCAGACGCTTGAATATATTGGATATCATGCCGGTATTTTGGAACGAAAATATATCATACTGGATTCGCATCGTTCCAATCCGTATTGACCCGTTATTTATCAGTAATGTACTGGTCATAACAGCACATCAATTGCTAGGGCGTCATCGTTTTAATTCGATTTGAAAGAACATCCCGGACCTATTCGGTAACCACCTTCACACCTTTAAACAAATACGGATTGCTGCTTAGGCGCAGTTCTTTTCCGCTTGCAGTGGTAACATTACGGAGAATAACTTCCTT
>JACMLR010000113.1 GCA_014379515.1 Chitinophagaceae bacterium | reverse complement strand
TGAGGCCGGTATCAAATTACGGTTCCGGAATATTCCCATCAATATGCTGTTCCAGCCTGGTACTAATTCTCAAATCGATATCGATGCCGGCGGCTGGGCGGAATATAAAGAAGTCATCCCAGCCCTATATGCAAACTATGTTTACGAGAATAACAAAATTGAAGTGGAAGCCGGCTTGCGGGCGGAATATGTTCGGGTAGATTATGATGTGAATCCAGATCATAATACTTATACCAGTGATGGGTACACGTATACACAGCCCTTCCCGAATTTGCGCCTGGCGTACAAAATTGACGATGCGAATAAGATTTCACTATTTTACAACCGGCGTGTCGACCGACCGGCCGAAGTGGATATCCGAATCTTTCCAAAATACGATGAACCCGAACTGCTGAAAGTTGGAAACCCGGGATTGCGCCCACAGTTTACAAGTACAATTGAAGCAGGACATCGTATTACCTGGAATGATGGAAATTTATACTCCGCCATTTACCATCGAATTATTGATGGAACAATCACCCGTATCGCGACCCAACGCCCGGGAAGCAGTATTCTTTATAACGTTTTTCAGAATGCCGACCGCAGTTATAATACCGGGGTAGAAGTTGTTTTTCAACAGAAACTTAATGATCAAATTTCTATCCTTGCCAGCGCGAATGTTTATCGAAATGTTATCAATGGGTTTGAAGTCGTGAATCAGTATCCCGTCCCGACAGTTTACTCTTCTGAAAAGGACCAGGCACATTCCGGCAATTTTAAGCTTACTGCAAATTTGCGTTTGCGAGCACAATGGGAAATTCAGCTTAATTCCACGTACCTCGCGCCGGATATCATTCCACAAGGCACTATTGGTAGCAGGTATTCACTCGACTTAGCTGTGCGTAAAGGAATCCAGAAAGGAAAAGGAGAGGTTTTTATGAATGCAACCGATATCTTAAACTCAATGAACATCAGGAAAAATATACAGGGAATCGGATTTCGATACGAAACAACAGATTACTATGAAACCCAGGTAGTGAGAATAGGATACGGATTTAAGTTCTAGCTATCATCTCTCAAGCCGCATTGCAAATGATAGCTAGTAACAGCAATCGATAAGGCCTCAATTAGATCATCGAACATCCTGTACCACCATCATAATCGACATTCATTTATAATTTTTCCCTCTCCTCCGTTAATTTGCCAAACTTTTCTGCATTGAATTGATTTGATTTACCCCTGGGTATCGAGAGCGATTGCCACTCATTTGCCCACATCTTACCAATAAAAACAATTTGGCCAATATGATACGGGTAATGTGCCAGCTGCCGATTAATTGCTTCCGCTACTGAATGCTCTTCATTTCGTATGTGAATCGTCCGTGAAAGATCATCTTCGGTGAGTGAAGTCAGCGTGTTAAGAAGTACCTGCCACCCATCATTCCAAACCTTCAGCATTTCGGTTTTGGTTGTGATGTCATTTTCAAATTCTTCATCGCGCTTGCGCCAATCTTTTTCTCCATCCGTGGTAAGGAAATCAGTCCAACGGCTGGTCATGTTGCCTGCCAAATGCTTTACGATTGTTGCAATACTGTTGCTTTCAGTGTTGAATTGCCAAAACAATTTTTCTTCTGGAATTTGGTCAAACGTTTTTTCTGCCAACAACTTATAGTACTGAAATTGCTTGATCGCACTTCCGAGATAATTCGTTTTCAATTTCTGAATTTAATTGTTACTAATAATGGGTGTACAAATTTGCCACTTCGTTTTTAATCACAGCATTGTTTTGATCAATTTTCCCAATACCCGAAGACCTGTTTCCGTTTTCTCATTCCAAACCAGTCCGTAGTTCAGCCGCATACAATTATTAAACTGATTTGTCAACGTAAAAATCTTTCCAGGTGCGATGCTAATCTTTTGCCTGATCGCATTTTCGTAGAGCTCAACAGTATTGATTTTTTTATTGAGTTCTACCCATAACACGAATCCGCCTTTTGGTTGACTCACCCTCGTATCTTCTGGAAACCATCCATTGATCGTGCGGATATACTGAAGATA
The DNA here is from genome assembly GCA_014379515.1 of Chitinophagaceae bacterium. GTDB lineage: Bacteria > Bacteroidota > Bacteroidia > Chitinophagales > Chitinophagaceae > Endoryza. The sequence continues at coordinate 3,732 of JACMLR010000113.1, read as the reverse complement.
GTTCGTGTATAACGTATGCCGCAATTTTCTGAGGTGGGTTTCGTACCTGCTATTCTCCAGAAATGACGCGATTACTTCCTGTGTGATCGTTGTAGATGAAATTGAATGATACATTTTTACCTGTTGCACTTTCTCACCAAACTTTCCTGGTTCTACCCACCCGACCCGATAACCCGGCGCAAGACTTTTCGAAACTGAACCGCACCACAATACTAACCCGCTTTCATCATAAGTCTTGCAGGATTTCGGGCGATGAGTCCCAAAATAAACGTCGCCATTCAAATCATTTTCGATAAGCGGGATATTGTATTTCTCCAGTAATTCAACCAATGCCTTTTTGTTTTCGTCGGGCATGCACGTCCCCAGTGGATTGCTGAAGTTTGGAATGAATAGACACAGCCTTATCTTTTTTTGACTGAGCGCTTTTTTAACTGCATCCAGTTCGATCCCTGTTAATGGGTTGGTCGGAAGCTCAAGTACTTTCAGCCGGAGGTTCTGCGCCACTTGTAACATCCCAAAAGAGATGGGACTTTCCATCGCAATCGTATCGCCGGCTTGTGTTAACGCCATCAGGCAATGCGAAATCGCACTGAGGCAACCGGCCGTGGTAATGATGTTGCGGTGATCGATTTGCGCTTCCATTGGGAACGACCAACGCGCAATTTGTTTTCGTAACCGCTCGTTTCCAAGAGGGCTTTCTAACTCTATTCCACCGCCATCGAGCTCACGCATCGCCTGGATCAAACCTTTATTCAATTTAGCGACCGGTAACAACTCGAGTGCTGGTAGTCCCAACGAGAAAGGAATTTGTTTGCTATTTTTTTCAAGATTGCTGTACACTTTCGTAACGAGTGCGTTGATATCTTCCGCTGGCTTTGCAAGATCGGGCGCACTTGTTCGATGAATTGAATGACGTTGGCGTTGCGGCTGGCAAACATAATATCCCGACTGCGGTCGGGCCGAAATCAGCGCCTTGCTTTCCAGATGGTGATAGGCCTGGAGAGCGGTACTCGGGCTAACACCATATTCGCGGCATAAGGTTCGAATCGATGGAAGCTTATCACCCACCTGCCGAACTTCTATTGCAATCTGCTGCTCGATCGTTTGCGCAATCCTCAGATAAAGTAAGGATCCATTTCGTTTTAATACTGTTCCCATAACTGTTACGTACGAAAGTAATAAAACTGTAACTGTTATTGTATGTGAATAATCTTCAATTTCGACGAATCGTACCCTTACTTCAAATTCGACAACAAGGGGATGCAAATGAAACCAAAACCAGGATTGAATGGCGAACGATAATTCAATACGGACAAATGTTTTAGGAACTGATAATTCCAAACGATTTCCAGCGATTTATATTATTGGCGCTGGCGCGATTGGTAAAGCCTTGGCCGTTTTGTTAAAAAGACAAAACAGAAAAGTGATATTGGTTCGCAGCAGCGTTTCGGAAGAGTTGTCTTATAATGAAGAGATAGAAGTAGTACAAGGTGACGGAACAGTGATTCGAGAAGAGATCAAGGTTCGATCATTATCGCTGATTGATCTGTATCACGGGCTGATCGTGCTCACAAATAAATCCTACGGTAACGAGCGTATCGCCAAAATCTTGAAAGAAAGGAAAACTGCAGCACCAATTGTAATCCTGCAAAATGGTTTGAAGGTAGAAGAGCCGTTCATCGTGAATAATCATCTCCATATTTATCGATGTGTATTATTTGTAACGAGCCAGCCGAATGCAAAGGGGCAGATTAGTTTTAAGCCGGTCACTTCCTGCCCGATTGGAATAATCAGGGGTGATGAAGAGACACTGGATGAAATTGTATCGGCATTAAGCACAACGTCATTTTCGTTCAATGCTGAAAGCGATATTCAACGCATCATTTGGAAAAAGGCGATCGTTAATTGTGTGTTCAACTCTATTTGCCCACTGCTCGATGTAGATAATGGCATTTTTCATCGCAACAAACGGACTCTTGATTTAGCAACAAGTATTATCAGTGAATGTGCAGCTATTGCTACAGCAGCAGGCGTTCGCCTTTCAATTGCAGAAATTACCGAAAGCCTGTTATCAATTAGCAAGGCATCCGACGGGCAATTTATTTCAACATTACAAGACATTCGAAACAAGCGGGAAACAGAAATCGGTAGTCTCAACTTAGAAATGGCACGGATTGCAGCTTCATTCAATAAGCAAGAAACGATTATAAAAACAACGATACTAGGCGAGCTAACTTATTTGAAATCGGTCATCAGCCGTCAAGAGTGAATCATTGCAGGTTGCACTTCTTCCAATCTAATTGTCAACAATAAAACCACCATCACCTAAAGTAAGTAGTCGTTTATGAAAAAGGAATTAGTTCCAAATTTTTTGCTCACTCACCAGGAAATCATTGAGTATGTCGATGCGTTGGATGAAACGCAATTTATGCGAAGTGAAGGTGGCAAATGGACTGCAGGCCAACAGATTTGTCATTTGTTCTTATGTCTTCAAACCATCAGTAACGCACTTGTTTCAAAGCAATCGATCGTACATAAGTTTGGAACGTTGGAAAGAAGCCTAATGAATTATGATCAGGTCGTTGCGATATATAAAGAAGGTCTTGCCAATGGCGGCAAAGCGCAGGATCGTTTCTTACCGCCGCCCGTTTCAGTTGATGAACGTTTCCTTGTGCGTAATAGTGTTCGGGGCATGCTTCAATTGCTTCAATTGCAATTGCAAAACTTTTCTGACGAAGAACTCGACACGATCGTATTACCTCATCCATTTCTTGGCCGTCTATCTATTCGCGAGCTAATCTATTTGATGACATTTCACGCTACTCATCATCTTGAGCAAATTCGGCGAGCCATCAATCGCAATTGAGAACAACAATAATTTTATAACGATCAATATGAACTTTCAAGACCTTTTTAGAAAGAAGCCATTATCCGCTTATAGCGAGGACATTAAGACCAGCCAATTAAAACGCGTGCTTGGCAAATGGGAATTAACTGCAATGGGAGTTGGAGCGGTCATTGGGGGTGGAATATTTGTGTTGACAGGTGTTGCCGCGAATCAGCATGCGGGTCCCGCACTTGCGGTCTCATTTATTTTAGCGGGGATTGGATGTTTATTTGCTGCACTTTGTTATGCTGAGTTTGCGGGAATTTTACCGGTCACTGGTTCAGCATACGCGTATTCCTATGGTACGATTGGTGAATTCTTCGCCTGGTTCATTGGCTGGAATCTCATTCTTGAATACCTGATGGGTGCAACAACTGTTGCTGTGAGTTGGTCGAAATATTTTATGAAGTTGCTTAACCTGATGGGGATTCATGATTTCCCTGCCTGGTTGATGAATGACCCGGTGACGGCAAGAGAAGAGGCAGCAAGGCTTGGCCTCGAGGCACCGGCATTTTCTATAAACCTGCCGGCTGGATTAATCGTTTGGGTGGTGACCTGGGTACTTGTGAAGGGAATAAAAGAATCGGCGCGCACAAATAATATTATTGTCGCACTCAAAGTGGTTGCGGTTCTTTTTGTGATTGCGGTCGGAGCATTTTATATAGATGCGGCCAACTGGGAACCGTTCATCCCACCCCAAGTAACAGACGCTGCGGGTGACAAACATTATGGGCTTGCCGGAGTTGTAACCGCTGCGGGTATTGTATTCTTTGCGTTTATTGGTTTTGATGCCGTGTCAACGCAAGCGCAGGAAGCGTTGAATCCAACAAAGGATATCCCATTTG
>JACMLR010000112.1 GCA_014379515.1 Chitinophagaceae bacterium | reverse complement strand
CGGCAAATACAAAACCCTTGTTTGCCGTTCTTCGTCCAATATTCAACGATCGGGATATAGTTGCCGGGAAAGAATACTTGTTGGCCCACTCATAACTTCCTGCAACGGGCGAATAGGATAAAAATAGGCTCTGTACTGTATTCGTGTTTCGGGTATCGTAATACAGTCCCTGGATAGTCGCGCCGTTTTCAACTGAGTGCCCGCCAACCGAAACATTGTAGTCGGTAACAGGTTGTGCAACCCGGAAGGCCGAAACCAAATTTAATTGCTGATCGAAAATGATGTCATGCGTGTTTGAAAGAATCCGAAACTGCGATCCGTATACTTCTATTGAATTAAAAGAACCAAGGTCCTGGTACTTTTTTTGGAAGTTCATCAGAGAACCGTTCGCTGTACTGAGTTTGATCACACCAAAAGAAGCACATACAAAGAGCGCATCATTCATGCTGATTAATGAAGTAACTGAGCCCCCGCTTTCAATATAATATTCGCGGAAACGTTTGACCCAACGAATCGTTCCATTGTCTCCAATTACGCCAATAATATTGAAGGTTGCTGGTAAAGTACCAACTTCTGTATTGATGCCGCTTGAATTTGCACAAAAAGCGATGTCTCCATTCGGTAGTTCAACTGCCCCTGTAACTCCAAAAAAACCAGTATAAGTTGCATTAAAGAAATTATATTCTTTTGACCATAAAACTGTTCCGGCCGGATTGATCTTCATCATTAACATGCTTCCATTGGAATTGTGTTGCGACGATGTGGTGCCGAAAACAAAATAATCACCTGCAGAATTAACAACAATCTTCGTAAACAGATCCTGTCGCCCGCCCGCAAGCTTTTTTTGCCAGATAAAGTTTCCTTTTGCATCCAGTTTCAATAGAATGGCATCTTCGCTGATCGTTGCAACCAGCGATGGCTTCGTACCTCCGGCAACCAGGTATTCATTGCCGGGCAAAACTTTCAGATCATACGCGTTTTCTTCTCCCGGCCCCCCAATCTTTCTGATGAAAGTGTTTCGACCGCATGTATCTGTTGTAGGAGGCGTACATCGATTATTTTCACAATAGGAGTTCGTCGAAAATTGCAGGTCATACGCAAGGAAACCCGGCGGTGCGGGCGGAATATTCAACGCAGTCTGGATTGTTATCCAATTAAAGGTATTCTGTACCAACACTGGATTCATTAACTGAAGTCGATCAGGTTGACCATTACATCCGTTGCTGTCCAATCGCGCAGCGAAAATATTTTGATTATTTGTCGTACCGATCGTTCCTGATATCCATGCGCTCTGGCCATCGGCACTGTTTGCTGAACTGATCGTTATACGATCCGATTGATTGTAAACTTTTGACCATCGAAGAATTCCACTCCTGCTAATTTGTTGCATTTTTATGGACGAACCGTTCCATTCAGATTGTACTGCCGTCCATCTTCCGGTGAAAGGATCGTAAAATGCACGCGCAGTTATTTCGGTTATGCCGAAGGGTTGCAATTGGAACGACTGCTTAAAATTGCCGGCCAGGTCTGTTATCGCAAAAATCTGGCGGGTTGCAACATTTCCTGAAAGCAGGTATTCATTGCCGCTGCGTTGAATTTGATCGAACGATTCTCCGGCGACATTACCGGTGTAGGTTTTTGTCCATCCTACCGCGCCATCTGTAGAAATGATTTTCATCATGAATGCAGAACGGATGCCTGCGGTATTAAGAGATCCTACGAACACCGCAGAATCTCCATCGATTAACGCAGAGGATACGTCTGTTGCACCAACGTGGTTGAAAATCTTGTACCACATAATACCACCTATTGCAGAGACGCGCCCAATGATAAGCTCAGCGTTTACTCCTTCGTTTGAAATTGCGGAGAACAGGTATGTGCCATCAGACAGTTGATGAATTGTTCGGCCGGTTTCTCCATTCGGGCTTCCAACACTAAGACGTATTGTCCATGAAATATCACCAATGCTTGATGTTTTTACAATGGCAACCTTTTTTTTGGTTGCTGCCGACTCCGTTGTTTCACCAATCGCAAGGTATCCTCCTTCGGAAGTTTGAATAACATGATTGAAAATATCCGGTTCCCCTGATACATATCCTTTGCTCCATTGAATATTACCCAGTGAATCCGTTTTAATTAATGCGGCGTCATTTGTGTTTGGCCCACCGGCATTTTGATATCCCGCTATAAGACTTCCGCCATCTTTTGTTTTGATTATATGCTGGCCAAAGGAATTGCCGAGGACCTTTTTATATGTTTTCTGAAAGTTTATTGCATCGCTGCAGGAATCGCGCACGCTTACTGATATTGAAATACTATCGGCACAAAACCCGTTCGTGGAAACCAATTTTATTATATATGAGCCGGGACTATTAAAGATTTGTGTATGATTAATTGTAGTTGATATGGGTAAGTTATTAAGGTACCAATTGTATGAGGTGGCGGCTGTGCTTGTATTAGTAAACGTAATATTGCCATTGGTTAAAATGTTTGCAGAACTGGAGGTGAAAGATGCCGTGACCGGGCAACTGACAACAACCGTATCGTACACATTCATACTATCACATAAGCTGTTTGTCGTTAAGCCAGTCAGTTTTACAATATAGGTTCCGGGCGTATTGAATGTGTATGAAAGGTTTGTAGTGCTTCCCTGCGCAACATTGTTAATGTACCAGCGAAAGCTTGCCGCATTCGACGATGTGTTGCTGAAATTAACCAGTGTACCTGCATTGATATTATTTGCACTCGTAGCAAACGAAGCAAATACCGGTGCCGGGCAAGGCGGCTGACACGACTTGCAGGCAAGTAAACTTTTTCGAACGTTTCGGATCATCCAGTTCATTCGGTCAGCCTGCCCCTGCGTAAATACCTTCATGCAGTTCCAGTTGCCGTAATCGAGATAATCTTTGTGAAGATCGTCGACATCTGTACTAAATCCCGATAGCGCATCAGTCGAACAGCTATTAGCGGAACCGTTGCATGGAATTCCACCCGTAGACTGGTCGGGAGGGGTATCACAAACCTGGTCTCCATCTTTCGAGCAATCAGTATTGGAACATCCGCCCTGGAATGTATGATACAAACCAAGATAGTGGCCCATCTCATGAACGATCAAAACATCATTTGCATTTGATGATCCGAAGTAAGCTGCCTCAGCAACAATTCCATCGATATCCATTCCGTGCGCAGACGGCAAATAAGCATATCCTGCTAACGCACCGGTTATCTGTTTAACAAGCCAAATGTTGATATAACATCGCGGATCCCAACGATTGAGGTTTTTCACTGCCCGATCCTCGGCGGAGTTGTTGAAGCCATCCATTACCGTTAGTGACGACTGAATACGATTGATTCCGTTTGTAGGATTGTTAGTGGGATCCCGTTGCGCAAGACAAAATTGTATCTGCGTATTTACTCCATCTGAAGGATCATAATACCCGGTATTCGCATATGCTTCATTGAGATGTTGAATTGCGCTTAACACCTGGGCATCGCTAATATTTTCTGTACCGTTGTTGTGAATGATATGTACTACAACAGGAAGCGTAATTATTTCGGCGGGTGCATTTCCCTCCGAGCCCTGAGTGGTGCGGGGTGGAGCGAGCCTTAACTGCTTTTCGATTTGTTGTTGAAAATTCCTTAAGTATGGATGGGTGCGATAAAGTTTTTCCGTGATTTCTTTTTGCCCACAGGAAGGAGGCGATACCTGCGATTGGCCAATGCAGCACATAGCCAGGATGATGATAAGCAGGCAGCTTCTTTTCATATTCAGGTATAGGGGTCTTTGGGTTTTTCGTAGGACAGCTAAAAGTAGACAATTCAACCCAAACCTAAAAGGGAAGGCGGGTAATATTACCCGCCTTCAGCTATACCATAAACTAAAAAAGGAGCGTCTTATTTGCCGATGTCCTGGGACTTAACTTTACCGATACCCCAGGTGAGACCAATACCAACCGCAAGATTTCTGTTGTAGGCAGTATTGTTGTCAGATTTTGTTAGATCAACAAATCCATGTGTGTAACCAAGATCAAGATTTAGCCATTTACCTGGAGCAACCCTGAAGTTTGCACCCGCACCTACCAACGCACCAAAGTCGAAACCATTATAGTTGTCTTTCGAGTCAACTTCGGTAGTTGTGTTGCCAGTAGTTGATTTTGTTTTGCCACTGATTAGGAAACCAAGACTTGGTCCGGCGAATATTTTTGGGCGAACTGCATCCCCGAACTCACCGAAAAAATAAAGTAATTGTGGATTTGCCCGGATGTAATTCAAGTTGACTTTAACATCAGTAAGTCCGTTATTGAATTCCTTGCGTGCTCCTTCTGCACTGAATTTTAAATCACCACCGATGCCAAGATTTGCATTGGCGCTGTAAACTAAGCGGAGGCCTGCTCCGAGTGCTGGTTTAAATTTGTTTTCACCATCACCACTCATCCATGTGTGTCCAACGTTACCGAGAACGCCAAATGATAAATTATCCTGCGCCTTTACATCTGATAAAAAAAAGCAACTAGCTGAGATCATTGCAATGCTTAAAAACTTCTTGTTCATAAAAAAACATTTGGTTATGCACGGCTATGGAAGAAGTGTGCCAGAATCAAATAGGTTGTTAAAGAAATGGTAAGCGCATTGGAAATCAAGCGAGATCGGAATTTCCGAAATCAGGATTCAAAATTATTTTAGCAAAAAACAATTACGTCTACCCGGCAGAGTTGTTGTCATTGTTGCACAAAATGGGGATAGCTTGTACGCAATAAGCTTCAATAATCGCCAATTTCTAACTACGTAAACAGTGAACACCGATAATTATAGTATTAAAAGACTATCCTTAATAATATTGATGCATTCAAATATTTGCGATTCATTTATAACAAGGGGTGGAGCAAACCTGATTTTATCGCCATGAGTTGGTTTTGCCAACAACCCATTTTTTTTCATTTCGATACACAGTTTCCATGCAGCATCCTTATCAGTATGGTTAATTACTATACCATTTAATAAACCTTTTCCGCGGATAATACTTATGTGAGGAGATTTTAACTCTTGTAGTTTAGTTCGTAACAACTCCCCCATATGATGTGCATTTTGTGAAAGTTGTTCATCTTTCAAAACCGCTAACGACGTAATGGCCACCCGACACGCCAGTGGATTACCACCGTAAGTTGAACCATGCTCCCCGGCTTTGATCGTTAACATGATTTCATCATCTGCTAACACTGCAGATACGGGCATAGTACCGCCGCTCAATGCTTTGCCGAGAAGTAGAATATCCGGCCGAACATTTTCATGATCGCACGCAAGCATTTTTCCCGTTCGGCCCAAACCTGTTTGAATTTCATCTGCGATAAACAATACGTTTGCATCCGTACAATATTGACGGGCTTTCGCGAGGTAACCATCTTCCGGAACAACAACACCTGCTTCGCCCTGTATCGGTTCTACAAGGAAAGCGCAAACATTTTTATTCCGGAGAGCTTCGCTCAACGACGCTAGGTCGTTGTATGGGATCGTTATAAATCCTGGCATGAATGGACCATAATTATTGTATGCGGATGGATCGGAACTAAATGAAATAACGGTACTTGTTCTACCATGAAAGTTATTTGCACAAACAAGAATGATTGCTTCGTT
>JACMLR010000111.1 GCA_014379515.1 Chitinophagaceae bacterium | reverse complement strand
TGTTTATCTCCTTCCAAGCTGTAAAAGGCAACTACCTCATTTTCATTATCCTTATCAACGTCCATTAAAAAAACATGCAGGCTCACTTTCTATTTTGTTTGTTGGGCGAATTCACCCGATAAAAAATCCAGCACTACTTCTTAATGCCCTGAAAGGAGTGGAGGGCGATATTCGCGTCTCCTTCGTCGGATTGATGGAAAACAAGGAGTATTGGGATGAATGTCTGCAGATCATTCGTTCATTGCAGATAGAAACGAGAGTATCCTACCTCGGTGAACTGCCACATGCGGCACTTGAGTCAGTCGTGCAGAATCACCATATATTTGCGCTTCCAACGAAAGGAGAAAATTTTGGCCATGCTATTTTCGAAGCCTTGTCGTGGGGAAAGCCGGTGTTGATCAGCGATCAAACACCCTGGAGAGGACTTATGGCATCGAATGCAGGATGGGATTTGAAATTGGACGATTTAAACGGATTCACCAACGCAATTAAAACGGCCACGACTTGGAGCCAGGAAGAATATAACGAATGGAGTAAAGCTGCATGGAACAAAGCAAATGAAGCTGCTGACCATTCTATCTTAAAAGAACAATACAAAAAGATTTTCAGCTAATATGTATATCCTCGGATTGAACGCGTACCACGCCGACTCATCAGCAGCAATTTTTAAAGATGGCTTCATGATCGCGGCCTCTGAAGAAGAAAGATTTCGCCGCGTAAAACATTGGGCCGGCTTTCCATCAATGGCAGTGCAATTTTGTTTGCGTGAAGCAGGTATTACATTAAAAGACGTGGATCATATTTCTATTGGCCGCGATCCGATGGCGAAATTGCAAAAGAAGATGATGTTCCTGCTAAAAAATCCCGGTGGCGGGTGGAGTGCGGTATTGGATCGACTGAAAAATGCCCGTAAAGTAGCAACACTGGAAGACGAATTAGCGGCACTAGACATCGATATCTATAAAAGTGCATTGAAGAATAAAATTCACCAGGTTGAACATCACCGCAGTCATCTCGCATCTGCTTTTTTTGCATCTCCTTTTGAAGAAGCAGCATTATTATCAATCGATGGTTCGGGCGATTTTAGTACAACTATGATTGGTGTTGGTCGGGGTAACCAAATAGAAATTATTGATTCTGTTGATTTCCCTCATTCAGTTGGTTTGTTTTACACGGCGTTTACTCAATTGCTTGGCTTTCCACATTATGGTGATGAGTACAAAGTGATGGGGCTGGCACCATATGGCAAGCCACTTCATGTAGATAAGTTGCGGGACGTGTTGTTGTTTGATAAGAATGGCCTGTTCTCGTTGAATCAAAAATACTTTCGGTCGGCAAAGCATGGTATCGTTTCTTATGGTGAAGATCATATACCAAAAGTGGCTCCTTTGTTTTCGCCATACATGGAAGACAAGTTTGGGGCGCATCGAAAAAAATCGGAGGAACTGACGCAGTATCATAAGGACATGGCAGCTTCCGTCCAGCGAATCACCGAGGAACTAGTGTTTCATATTCTCAATCACTTGCAAAAACGCACTGGATTAAAAGATGTTTGTATTGCAGGAGGTGTTGCGCAAAATTCAGTAGCGAATGGAAAAATCACCCGGAATACCAGTTTTAGTAATGTTTACATTCCTTCCGCGGGTCATGATGCAGGGATATCTATGGGCTCCGCGCTCTATGTATATAATCATATACTGAAGCAACCACGCTCCCCGGCAATCTGGTCAGCTTATACGGGAAGCAGGTTTGGAAATGATGAAATTGAAATTTACCTGCAATCACGCGGGATTCAATACGAGCGATTAAGCGATGATGAATTGTACGAACGTGTGTCGGATCAACTAATAAATGCCGGCGTTGTGGGATGGTTTAATGGAAGAGCGGAATTTGGTCCACGTGCATTGGGAGGCCGTTCGATTCTTGCCGATCCAAGAAGAGAAGATGCGAAAGAGTTACTGAATTCAAAAATCAAACGGCGCGAAAGTTTCCGTCCGTTTGCTCCTTCTATACTGAAAGAATACGTTGCAGAATATTTCGAGGTAGCGGACGATGTTCCTTTCATGGAGAAAGTTTTTCCTATCAAAGCTGAAAAGCATAAGATATTGCCGGCTGTTACCCATGCCGATGGTACTGGTAGATTGCAATCCGTTGATAAAAATGTAACGCCCCGATATTATAATTTGATCGAAGCATTCAGACGAAAAACCGGTGTTCCTGTTTTGTTGAATACGTCATTCAACGAGAATGAACCAATCGTTAATTCGCCAGAAGATGCCTTGGAATGTTATCTGCGAACAAGTATGGATATGCTGGTATTGGAAAACTGCGTTATTACCAGCCGCTGAAAATGAAGATCTCCATTATCACTGCATCTTTTAATAGTGCCGGTACAATTACCGACACATTGCAAAGTGTAGCCACGCAGACTTATACTGACATTGAGCATATCATTGTAGACGGCGCATCACAAGACGCTACGCTACAAATTGTTTCGCGGTATGGCAACGTTGCAAAAGTGTTGAGTGAGAAAGATAATGGCATTTATGATGCAATGAATAAGGGGATTCGACTTGCATCAGGATCGATTGTCGGAATTCTAAATTCCGACGATTTTTATGTGGACCCTTTTGTGATCGAACAGGTAATGAAGTTGTTTGAAAATGATTCAGTCGATGCTGTGTATGGCGATTTGCAATATGTGGATGCGAGCAATACTGCAAAAGTCGTTCGTACATGGAAGGCCGGAACCTACAATCAACGTAGTTTTTATAATGGATGGATGCCACCACATCCAACATTTTTTGTTCGTAAATCCCTATACGATCGATTCGGTGTTTTCAATCTTGAATTGCGAACCGCCGCAGACTATGAAATTATCCTCCGCTTTTTAGTAAAGCATCAAATAAAGGCAACTTATCTTCCGAAAATTGTTGTTCGCATGAGAACAGGTGGTGCGAGTAACTCATCGATAAAACAACGATTGAAAGCAAACCGTGAGGATCGACGGGCATGGGAAATTAACGGACTTCACCCAACGGTATTTACGCTAATTTTGAAACCCCTACGAAAAATCAACCAATTTATAATTAAATAGCTATGGCAAAAGTTGCGCTTGTTACGGGTATTACAGGACAGGATGGTGCATATCTGGCTGATCTTTTGTTGAAGAAAGGTTACGAAGTACATGGTATAAAAAGACGAAGCTCTCTTTTCAATACGGATAGAATCGATAATCTCTACCAGGATCCGCATGAAAAGAATGTTCATCTGAAATTGCATTATGGTGATCTTACAGATTCAACTAATTTAATCCGTATCATCCAGGAAGTTCAACCCGACGAGATTTATAATCTTGCTGCAATGAGCCACGTGCATGTGAGCTTTGAAACACCGGAATACACCGCAAACGCCGACGGCATTGGTACACTAAGAATTTTGGAAGCAGTTCGCCTCCTTGGTCTTACGAAAAAAACGAAAGTTTACCAGGCATCTACATCCGAGCTTTATGGATTGGTGCAAGCCGTTCCGCAAAGTGAAACAACGCCTTTCTATCCACGCAGTCCTTACGCGGTTGCAAAATTATATGGCTATTGGATCACGGTAAATTACCGCGAAGCGTATGGCATGTTCGCGGCGAATGGAATTTTGTTCAATCATGAATCTCCATTACGCGGTGAAACATTTGTAACACGTAAAATAAGCCGTGCTGTTGCGAAGATTGGCCTTGGTATGCAGGAGAAAATCTATCTCGGTAATCTCGATGCGCGGCGTGATTGGGGACATGCTAAAGATTATGTTGAAGCCATGTGGAGGATTCTACAACAGGATGTTGCAGAGGATTTCGTTATTGCCACAGGTGTCACTACAACCGTGCGGGATTTTGTTATCAAAGCGTTTCTTGAAATAGGAATAGAACTTGAATTCAAAGGAGCGGAAGACAAAGAAACAGCTATCGTTGTTAAATGTAGTAACCCTCAGTACCAGGTAGCTCATGGCAAGGTTGTCGTTGCTGTTGACCCGCATTATTTCAGACCTACTGAAGTGGATCTATTAATAGGCGATCCAACAAAAGCGCAGCAAAAATTAGGCTGGACACCGAAATATGATCTGGATATGCTCATTGCTGAAATGGTTGCAGCTGATGTCGAATTATTTAAGCGAGAAAAATTGTTGAAAGATTCTGGCTACACCATTAAGAACCAGTTTGAATAAAAAAATATGAAGCAGTCGGATAAGATATATGTTGCGGGTCACAATGGAATGGTTGGTTCTGCACTCGTGCGTAAATTAATAAAGGAAGGGTTTGGCAATTTACTTTTTAAAACTTCTTCTGAACTTGATTTGCGGAATCAACAGGCTGTGAGCGATTTCTTCCATCTTGAAAAACCTGACTATGTTTTTTTGGCTGCCGCCCGCGTCGGGGGAATAGTCGCTAATAATACATATCGCGCGGATTTTATTTATGATAACATGATGATTCAATCGAACATCATTCATTCATCTTACGTCAGTAATGTTACGAAGTTGATGTTTCTTGGTTCATCGTGCATTTATCCGAAGCTCGCGCCGCAACCGCTGAAGGAGGAGTACCTGCTAACCGGGTTACTGGAAGACACCAACGAGCCATATGCAATTGCGAAAATAGCAGGTATCAAAATGTGCGATGCTTATCGAAGCCAGTACGGTTGCAATTTTATATCTGCGATGCCTACCAATTTGTACGGACCAAACGACAACTACGATTTGCAGAAATCGCATGTTCTTCCTGCACTCATTCGTAAATTTCATGAAGCGAAATCAGAGGGAAAACCGACTGTAACGGTGTGGGGTAGTGGCAAACCAAAACGCGAGTTCTTGCATACCGATGATCTTGCCGAGGCATGTTTCTTCCTGATGAATACGTACAACGAACCAGGGCTGGTGAACATCGGTGTTGGTGACGATATTGAAATCAATCAGTTGGCTGCGTTGATCAGCCGCATAGTTGGTTATTCAGGTGAAGTTGTCTATGATTCGTCAAAACCAGACGGTACCCCGCGCAAGTTGATGGATGTAACCAGGATCAACTCGCTGGGTTGGAAAGCTCGTATCGGGCTGGAAGAAGGAATCAGCGCAGTTTATAAAGAATATAGCCGCACGTTGGAAACTGTCGGTTAAACACCATAGAACAGGTTGTTCGCTTTCATCTACATCATATGTTTTCGATTTTTAAAAAGCGATCGCAGTCCGAAAATAACCTGGCCGCACTTGGTACAGACATGCATTCGCACCTGTTACCCGGGATTGATGACGGCTCGCCCGATTCAGAAACTTCTCTTCAGTTGATGAGAGGCATGATCGAATTAGGGATCTCTCGTTTCATAACAACACCACACATTTACTGGGACTTATATAAAAACGATCCCGGTACCATTGGCGCTGCACATTCAACACTCAATGATGCGCTTGCAACTGAACGCATTGATACTCCGATCCGCGCTGCAGCAGAATATTTCATGGACGATCATTTTGATCGGCTGATTAATAGCAAAGCCCCACTTCTAACTATCAGTGGCAATATGGTGTTAGTAGAATTCTCTTTCGTAAGCCCTCCAGCGAATTTCAAAAACCAGCTTTTCAATTTGCAAATAAACGGCTATCAACCCGTACTCGCTCACCCGGAGCGGTACATGTATTTGACTGGTAGCAAAAACGTTTTCGATGATCTGAAAGATGCTGGTTGTTTATTCCAGGTAAATCTTCTTTCACTTGCCGGCTATTATGGAAAGCCTCCGGCAGATCTCGCTAATTATTTGATTAAGCGACAATATGTCGAACTCCTCGGCACCGATCTCCACCACTTTCGTCACCTTGATGCGTTGCGCTTCTCTCCCCAACTGATGAGCCCTGTCAACGGATTACTTGACTCTGGCAGGCTCCTGAATTCCAAACTTTGAGCATTCTGTTAAATCTTTTTGCTTCAGAACTAAACAATTTCTGGCAGCGCTTGTAATTAGGTACATGAACTCGTTTTCAATAAAAGACCTCGAAAGTCTATCTGGTATCAAGGCTCATACGATTCGTATTTGGGAGCAGCGGTATTCGTTTTTGAAACCGCAACGAACAACAACGAATATCCGGTCGTACACATGCGATGAGTTGAAAACAATTCTCAACATCGCATTGCTCAATAAATATGGCTTTAAGATTTCTCACATCGATAAAATGAACGGTGATGAGATTGCAGATAAGCTTGTATCGCTTACAGATTCACAGGCGAGACAGGAAAAATTAATTAACGATCTGATCGGTTCTACGATCGATATGTGTGTTGATAATTTTGAGTTGATCCTGGATGATTTTATTAAAACAAAAGGGATTGAGAAAACCATTAGTCAATTAATATTTCCTTTTCTTGAGCGAATCGGTTTATTATGGCAAACGAATAATATCAACCCCGCACAGGAACACCTGGTAACAAATGTCATTCGCCAAAAATTGATCGTTGGTATTGATCACACTGTTCCATTAATAAATGTCAATAGGAGCGTACTGCTTTTTCTTCCGGAAGGAGAGTACCATGAACTTGGCCTGCTTTACATGTTTTATGTGCTGAAGGGCCGCGGCATAGAAGTACTTTATCTCGGTGCTAATGTTCCTGTTCGCGATGTTATTTATGTCGCCAACATGAAGAAGCCAAATGAACTTTATACGCACATTACTTGTGTTCCTGGCAATATGAAACTCGAAAAGTATCTGAATCAATTGCCGGAACAGGTCCCGCATATCCCGGTTATTATTACCGGCCAGTTGGCGCAATCTCCCACGCGCACACTATCACCGCATATACAACTTAAGAAAACAATGCAAGAAGTGATTAGTCATTTCGCTCAGAGTTAATGAGGGCTAATTTCGATGAAATAGGGCTGAAACTCTGCACATTTCTGACAAGATTTAATCAAGTTTACTGAAACGAAACCGGTTGGTATGTAACAAAATCCGCATATGAGCTGGGTTAAAACTCGCCTTGCCGGAGATGATATTTGTTGAACCATTGATTATCAGGCCCAGCAATTCTGTTTAATTTTTTATTAAATTTTTTAAACAAAATATTTTTCTCTCTCGCAATCCGTGTTTAATTTTACGTCGTTAATTATTAAACACTATTTGCCATGTCAACTATTGAATTCAATCAATTACTGGTTAACAACGCAGAGTTTTTGAAGCCGTTTGCAATTACGCTCACGCGTGATTCAGAGGATGCGAAAGATTTGTTCCAGGAAACGCTTTTCAGGGCAATTTCTAATAAAGACAAGTATAATGTTGGTACGAATATCAAAGCCTGGTTATATACAATCATGCGAAATATTTTTATCAATAACTATCGACGGAAAGCGAAGCAGAACACAATCTTTGATTCTACACCGAATGAATTTTTATTGAACAGCAGTCCGTCAGTGATTATTGCGAACAGTGCAGAAAGTAAACTGCGTCATAAAGATTTACAGTTAGCGGTTCACAACCTTCCGGAGATTTTCCGCAATCCATTTCTTTTGTACTTCGACGGTTACAAGTATCACGAAATTGCGGATATGTTGAAGGAACCTCTCGGTACAATTAAGAGTCGTATTCACTTTGCGCGTAAATTGCTTAAGGAGCAAGTTGAGCGAAACTAATTCTCTGTTACTTACAACGTGCAAAAAAAACTGATTGTCATTGGAAGCGGCTTTGCTGGCTTGTCAGCCGCAACCTTTATGGCGAAGGCGGGATGGGACGTGACCCTTATTGAAAAAAACAAAACTCCCGGTGGTCGAGCCCGGCAATTGAAAGCGGATGGATTTACATTCGATATGGGTCCGAGCTGGTACTGGATGGCGGATGTGTTTGACCGCTATTTCGCACAATTTGGTAAGAAAGTATCCGATTATTACTCTCTCAAACGTCTCGACCCTTCTTATCGCGTGTATTGGCCCACTGAATTAATTGATATACCCGCAGACCTCGAAAAATTCAAACAACTGCTTGAAAGTTGGGAGAGCGGATCCGCAGCGCGATTGGATAAATTTTTATTGGAAGCTGCATATAAATACCGCGTCGGGATGCAGAAGCTTGTTTTGAAGCCGGGTTTATCCGCCGTTGAATTTTTGGATTGGGAAGTTGTTAGCGGGATCTTCAAACTGGATATTTTCACTTCTATCAAGAAACATATTCATAAAAGTTTTTCCGATTCCCGAATCCGCCAGTTGCTCGAATTTCCTGTTCTGTTTCTTGGCGCTCTTCCCGAAAATACACCGGCATTATATAGCTTGATGAACTATGCAGATATCGTTGGTGGTACATGGTATCCTCAGGGTGGAATGTATGCTGCGGTTGATGCAATGCATCAGCTTGCAATTGAAATGGGTGTCAAGTTTAAATTCGATGAAGAAGTAACGGCCATCAACATAACAAATAATCGTGCTGAGGAAGTTGTAACAATCAGAGACCGATATAAAGTAGATGCTGTTATTGGCGGCGCAGATTACCATCACGTGGAACAGCACTTATTGTTACCGCAATACCGAACTTATTCCGAAAAGTATTGGCAGAAGAGACAGCTCGCTCCATCGTGTTTACTTTACTATGTTGGACTAAATAAACGGTTAAACAATTTACAGCATCACATGCTTTTTTTCGATGTCCCGTTTGATCAGCATGCCCATGAAATCTATACTTCCCGTGAATGGCCGAAGTCACCCTTGTTTTACGTTAGTGCTTCATCAGTCACTGACCCAACCGTTGCGCCTCCTGGTTGTGAAAATCTTTTTTTCCTGATCCCGGTTGCTGCTGGTCTGGAGAATGATGATGAAGCGGTCCGCGAGAAGTATTTTCACTTGATTATTTCAAGATTTGAAAGGAGAATTGGTCAACCAATTCTTGATTCTGTTGTTTATAAGAAATCCTATGGGTATTCGGACTTCGTAAATGATTATCATTCCTTTAGGGGAAATGCTTACGGGTTGGCTAATACGCTGTTTCAAACGGCAATCTTCCGGCCTAAATGCAGGAGTTCTAAGGTTCGAAATTTATTTTATACAGGGCAGTTAACGGTTCCTGGTCCTGGTGTACCACCAAGTTTGATTAGTGGCGAAGTTGTAGCAAGGGAATTGCAGCGAAGTATGGGGGAAAAATAGGGTTCGGGCTTAACAATCAATCGTATTACAGTATTATTAAATTTCAATACCACTCCCTAATTCTGTAAATTGAATTGATATGATGTCATCGTTTCATAAGGTTAGTCAACTATGCAGTCAAATTACGACGGAACAATACAGTACGTCGTTCGCGTCTGCTATCAAATTGTTACACAAAGACCTTAGAGAACCCATTTATAATATCTACGGAGTAGTCCGCTTTGCTGATGAAATTGTTGACACTTTTCATGACTACGAGAAAGCGAAACTTTTGGAACAATTTCGTTGCGAAACTTATTCCGCTATCAAAAATGGTATCAGTTTAAATCCCATCCTTCACAGTTTTCAGCTGACTGTAAAGAAATATGATATCAGTCTGGATCTTGTCGAATCTTTTTTCAGAAGCATGGAAATGGATCTGAATAAAAATCGTTATGATTCAGCGACCTACCAGGAATATATTTATGGAAGTGCAGAAGTAGTTGGGTTGATGTGCCTGCATGTTTTTTGTGAGGGGAATAAAGAATTGTATTTGAAGCTGAAACCATTTGCTCAATCGCTTGGTGCCGCTTTTCAAAAAGTAAATTTTCTGCGCGATGTAAAAGCAGACTACATCTATCTTCAACGTACTTATTTTCCGGGAATTGATTTTAATAATTTTAGTGGCAAAAGTAAAAAGGAGATCGAAGCAGACATTGAGCTTGATTTCAAATCCGCATTCGAAGGGATCAAACAATTGCCTTGGAAATCGAGGTT
>JACMLR010000110.1 GCA_014379515.1 Chitinophagaceae bacterium | reverse complement strand
AATAGCGAATGGGTAACAGGCGATCGGTCGTCGTTCCAATCGAAGAAGCCATTGTGGAATACGTTTTATAAAACCAGGGCAAATTTGGTTGAGGTCGACCAGAAAGATTTTTTTCTTGCATTGAACCCAGTCTTTCAGTTTACCGGATCAAAAGAAGCCGACAACGAAGATTTTTTATTTCAAAATACAAAAGGCATTTCGGTCCGCGGATTGATTGCAAAACGAATTGGTTTCTCAGTATACCTCACCGATAACCAGGAGCGTGGCCCGGGGTTCTTTCAACAACGCATCGACTCATTTGATGCAGTGCCAGGTGCCGGTTTTTACAAGCCATTTAAAACAACTGCAACAGATTATTTTGATGGACGAGGGTCCATTCATTTCAATGCTACGAAATACCTGGATTTTCAATTTGGGTACGATAAGAATTTTATTGGTAACGGGTATCGCAGCCTGTTCCTGAGTGAGTATGGAAACAGCTATTTATTCCTGAAGATCAACACGCGTATCTGGAAATTGAATTACCTCAACTTATTTATGGAATTAAACCCGCGTTACGTGCGGGGTGGGGGTGATAAATTATTTGATAAGAAATATGCTGCTATTCATCATCTAAGTTTCAATGCCGCCAGGTGGTTAAACATTGGCGTGTTCGAAGCGGTTATGTTTGGCCGAAAGAACAATTTTGATTTTACTTATCTCAACCCCATCATGTTTCTTCGGATCGCCGAACAACAAAACGGAAGTGCTGATAATGCTTTTGTTGGATTTGATTTTAAAGCCAACATTGCAAAACGCGCCCAACTTTATGGTCAGTTATTATTGGATGAATTTTTCTTGAAAGAGATTCGTGCACGCAATGGATGGTGGGCAAATAAGTATGGCTTACAGTTAGGCGGAAAGTATATCGATGTATTCAATATTAAAAACCTCGATATACAGGGTGAGGTAAATCTTGTCCGCCCGTTCACGTATTCGCATGGCGATTCTGTATCTAACTATTCCCATTTCAATCAACCGCTTGCTCACCCATTGGGAGCAAATTTCAGTGAGTTCATTGGAATTGTGCGCTATCAACCACATCCTAAATGGACCACTTCTGTAAGAATTATTTATTGGAAGCAAGGAATTGATTCGACCGCGGGAAACACCAACTATGGAAGCAATATTTTCAAGCTAAATACTTTCCGACCCAATGGAGATTATGGTTACGAGATTGGATCCGGAATTTCAACCAAGGGAGTGAACACGCAGGTCTTGGTTTCATATGAATTCCTGGAAAATCTTTATATCGAATTAGCCGGAACATTCCGCAAGCAAAGCAAACCCGCTGGAATCACCTCTTCGCCTGATGCTACTTATTTTACTGCCGGAGTGAGGATGAATATGTTTAGGAGGGAGTATGATTATTGAGTGAGAATGCTTTTTAAGAATAAAGAATACAGAATAAAGAATACAGGAGAATAAACGCAGTATTCAACACTGGTATTTCAATGCGGGATGACCATCATAGACACGAATTAGTGAGTACATGGTTGAAGACAGTAGTTTTCGACTTCTTTATTCTGAATTCTTTATTCTGAATTCTTGTCCTCAAGCTATCCCTCAAAAATCAGCGAAAAAATAATCATCCTTGAGCTCAGTCGATCGATCGTATTGGAGAATTTTAAGTTGGCATCCCGACTATGCGTATTGATGATGCCGTTACTAATTTTGAGTTCCGGTGAAAGAATGAAAACGGGAAAATAAAAATTGAACCCGATTCCGGCTTCTACACCAAAATCATACGATTTTAATTTGACAAGATTTTCTGCGCGGCGCGCGGAAGAATTGGAAGCAAGGTCATACTCGATTTTAGCACCACCAAACATGTAAACCCGGAAGTTCCCAATACGATCGCTTCTGAATTTGATGTGTATGGGTAAACCGATAAGAATGGACTCCACCTGCTTGGTCATAAAGGTGTCTTCATCCATCGATTTATTGGGCGACTTCAAATTATAGGTCAGGTTCTTATAAGAGAAAAGTAATTGCGGAAATATGGCGCGAATTTCAAAACGTCGGTTTATTCTCAACGTGTGAATCCCCGCAAGCCCAATACCCCCCGTATTAAGTGGATTGATTGAGAGAATGCTATCCTGCCCCAAAAAACTCGGATGTTGTTCGAGCAGGAAGCGTGCATTGTTATACATCAGCCCAATGCCAAGATAATAACGTTTATCATCATGATTGGGAAGATTGAGTTCTACCTCCTGGGCATTCGAGGAAATGGCGCTGATGAACATCAGCATGGCCAATCCAAGTTTCTTTATTCCGTTCGTTTTATTCCGCAGTAAATTGTACATATACCTAAACTCAGGCTTTTAAAAATGGTTTCAGTGAAACCGGCTTGTTGTAAAATGGGTAGAAATGTTTCGCCTTCTGGAAATGCTTTTACTGAGTTATTTAAATATTGGTATGCGTCTTTATTTTTTGATAACCATTGCCCGGCTTTCGGCGCAATGATCTTCATATAGAAATTATAGAGTCCCTGGAACCATCGTTGTTTCGGCTTTGAAAATTCAAGAATTACCAATTTACCACCTGGTCGAAGAACCCGATACATTTCTTTCAGCCCCTGGTCCAGGTTTTCAAAGTTGCGAACTCCGAAAGCAACGGTCACCGCATCAAACGTATTGTCCGGGAAATTTATTGCCTCACTGTCTCCGAGTCTCAGGTCTATATGGCTATTTAACAATAACTTAGAAACCTTTTCACGCCCCAATTTCAGCATACCTTCAGAAATATCTATGCCAATAATCTCCCTGGGTTGCAAATATTTATATAACATGATGGCAACATCACCGGTTCCGGTTGCAACGTCGAGTATTTTTTGGGGTTGAATGGACTTTAATTGTTTGATTGCTTGTTTTCTCCAGTAAATATCCGTGCCTCCGCTTAAAAACCTGTTCATGAAATCATAGCGAAAGGCAATTTGGTCGAACATGTCGGCGACCTGGTTTTTCTTTCCCTTTTGGGAATCTTTGAAAGGGACGATCGAATCGTGCTGAAATTTGGCCATGGGCTGCAAAGATAGCAGTTTGGTAAGGTTCCGAACTGGGGCGGTTCCGAACTGAAGACGCTATTGGTTGAAAATCAGCAATCTAGTTTTTGAAAATTTGGGTTTAAAGTCAATAGGCGACCTCGCCCACATCCACGCGCTTCATTCGAAATGCTGTTATCAGCGCAATCGGCAATCCTACACAAAAGATAATTATCAGCATTGACACCATTGCCTTTTGCCAATCGAACGCAGCAGGTGGTCCGATCTTACTCATCGGGACAATTAAGTAATTCATGATTGTCCACACAATCACTCCATATAAAACCCCACTGGCCCATACATTTTTCTGCATCCATCGAATCCGCACGTACGCAACGTAAAACAACGCTGCAAAAATGCATGCAATCAATAGATGAAGAAATATTCCAAGAACCACCATGCCGGTACCACCAGCAAACGCTTCCTTTCCAATAATTGCACTTGAAATGTATTTAAAAACAATTGAAGGATTTTTGCCAGTATTGATATAAAATTGAATCGCTGCAGCAGCGCCGTCCAGAAAGCCTGCTACTAGTCCGGCAGTGGCGATGATGGCAAAACTGTTGGCGCGCGTCCTAATAATAGCATGTTGGGGGTTCATGTTAGTTAGTTGGTTTGTGCACCTAATCTACATGTTTCAAAAAGCGGAGTTGCAAAAAAGCCACGAACGACGGATTAGGCCGTACACATTCCCGTTTCATTCGGTCGAACACAGTGAATGCAATCCTTATCTTGCAGGCATGATTTTCAAAAAAGCGGAATACGTTATCAGTAGCCCGGACTATCTCGATTGTCCCAAGCCGGATCGCCCTGAATACGCGTTTATTGGTAGAAGCAATGTCGGTAAATCCTCGCTTATTAATATGGTGGTCGACAATCATAAGCTCGCAAAAACATCGGGGTCGCCTGGTAAAACTCAACTTATTAATCATTTTGATATCGTCACCGTTGATGATAAGTCAACATCAAAAAAAGATCATGGTTTTCGCTGGTATCTGGTAGATCTTCCTGGATATGGGTATGCGAAGGTTTCACAAAATAGCCGCAGGCGCTGGGAACAGATGATTGAAAACTATCTGCGCAAAAGAGAAAATCTTGTGAATGTATTCGTACTGATCGATAGCCGTCATACTCCTCAACCAATCGATCTGGAATTCTTAAATCAGCTGGGTAAATGGGAGGTGCCATTTGCGCTTGTGTTTACGAAAGCAGACAAAGAAACTCAAAAGCAGGTAAGCAAGAACGTGAAAGATTTTTTAAATGCGATGAGAACAACTTGGCAATTTTTGCCACAGCATTTTGTAACCAGTGCAGTTAAAAAACTGGGTAGGGAAAAGCTGCTTCAATACATTGAAGAGTGCAACGTAAATAATATTGAAAAGAAATGATAAGAGGTGGTGAATTTAGTTTACCACCTTATTTGCGCAACTGCTGCTTGCAAACGCTTCTGGTTTTGCTTTGAATGCAAAACCCATCCCAAGGATATAACCCATGGCTTCTTTTAGTGCATCGTTGCTTTTGAAATGCGGGTTGGTATTAATGTCAGCATGAACTTCCATGTCAACATCATACACCGTGAAAAGATTACACAATTCATAGGCAATTTCAATGCTCTTTGCAACTTCAACCAACATTCTTTCCTTAATACTGTAAACCTGTTTGGTTTTGTCGTTGTGAATGAACATGAAGCCACCATGGCCTTCCCGGAGAAAGACAATCACAGTAGCGAATTCCGTTTCGGAACCCTTCACTTGTGAGTCGGTGCCAATACAAACTTTTAATTTATATCCTTTCTCTGTTTCGCGGCGAATGGCATTCTCGACAGCTTCGAGAATGGTAGTAGTAATTGGATCGCCGTTGAATTTTCTCCATTTCATATTCTAGTGGGTTTTCCGAATTTACGAAAAACTCATTAGAAATCTCGATCTCAAGATTATTGTTTGATTATTTTGAAGCTGCGGCTTTCCCGATCGCTGCTTATTTTAAGAAAAAATAACCCATTCGCGGCAGTGTTTGTATGGAGCGTGTTTGTACCGATAGCGATTTTTCCTTTTGCTAACATTCGGCCATTGATGTCTATCAGGTGGTAATCGAATTTACGGGCGGAAGTGATCATAATTTTGTCGGAATAAATTACCGACGGCACATTGATGGTGGCCTCATGTGCAGCTTTTATCGAGACAATATTTGAGTAGATTGTTTTCTCGCCCATCATTCCTTTCATTCGAAACCAGCAATCATTTTTTGTCGTTATGTTCTCGCTATTAGAGCCAGGGGAAATATTTTTGAATGCTTTAAAAGCGATACCATCAACAGCGCTTTCAAGTTGTAAGGCCATTAGCTTGTTATCGCTTTTTACTTGCCAATTTAATTGTTGCTGACCGTTATTCTGCTGTGTTGTCAGTTTTATTTGATCGATTACCAGGGTTTGTCCAAGATTTCCGACGACAGTATAAAAGCCCAGGCTGCCATAATCAAGCAGGTTCGCATTCCCCACGCCTTCTACAACCAGAAAATAGGATGCTGGCAATAAGGTGGTGTCGATTGCTACACTCAGCTGTGATGCAGGATTGTATTTGCTAATTGTGTCGCCACGTGAATTGAGCAGGCTAATTTTTAAATCTATGTTCGCGCCGGCGTTTCCTGGTCCGGTACTTTGTGGCGATACCGTAACAGTGAGATGATTTGTTTGCGTGATGATAAATGAATAGACATCTTCGTCAGTTGCGGTATTGATCAGGCCACTTGCTGCAAATTGGTTTGCCTGGAACGAAAGTGTTGTTGCTTCGCGATGAGAATTACCACAGTCGTCTCCTTTCAAAGCAATACCATTTACTGCATTGGTAATAATATTGATGTCGTCTTGGAATGAATTGCAATCGTACGTATTGGTTCCATTATGCCAGGTTGTAAGGTTTTTATAGTATCCCACACCCATGATAGGCGCCCAGCTAATTTCACCTGTGCCCATTCCAGAACTGTATTCTTCCGTTTTATAGCAATTGGTATCATAACTGCTCTGGTGTTGCAAGCCAAGTGTATGCCCTGCTTCATGTGATGCTGCTTCCGCAATGTATTTAATGTTATTGTTGAGAAGACCGGTAAATACCCATGCAGGCGTATCGTCTCCCCAGGCAAATGATCCAACATAAGCGACACCGCCAGCAGGACCGTACCAACCATACGTTGGCGTTAGTATGACGCGTGTTCGTCTATTGATCGGGGCAGACTTGAAGACAGAAGAATCTGTGGTTATGTTGATATTAAAAATGCGATAGTCTTCTGAAACGCGATTAAAAATTTCGATCACCCCCAATGATGACAGACCTGCTGGTTGTGCTTCGATGGAGCCGTCCCAATTCCAGGATGTGCCGCGAACGGTAGCACCATCGAAATCCAGGTAAATGACTGCGGTTGCGGAAGGATAACTATTCATCAATGGTATTTGACCCACCGAGATTGAGGTCAGCAATACAAGAATAATGGATAGGATTGTTTTCAATGGGCGAATCTTCAGGGTTGGGAATCAAAAAGGGTACGGATTAAACTTATTCGGTCATGAAATGCTTCTGCAATTCTTTTATAAAGAAATAGCTATTGTTAATACGTGATAAAATCAAAACATCACCGGAACCTGGATCAACAACACGGCCTGTGATCGTTTCCAGGCCGGATGGATCGTGCTGCATTGATAGATTAAATATCGCGCGTGGAAAGTCGGTTAAGCGCACATTAATGCTTGTAGCTTCTCCACGATCGAGTTTTTCAACAATTAAACCGTGTAGAGTATAAGTGCCTGCAATTGTGATGGCAATACTGTCATCAACTACTTTTTGAAAAATGGCAGCCAGATCAGTTAAAGAACACGATGTTTTGGATGAGAACCGGGTAAAAATAAAAGGTTTATCGGCAGCGAATTGTTTGACGGGTATCGGGGGTTGTGAAAGGGCAGGGAAAGATGTATGCAGAATCAGCCCTATAAAACCAGCTTT
>JACMLR010000013.1 GCA_014379515.1 Chitinophagaceae bacterium | reverse complement strand
TTGTTGTTGTTACATTAGTATCGTTGATGGTTCATATTTTCAGTATTGCGTACCTGAAAGGAGAGGAGCGCTATCGTACCTATTTCGCTTATTTGTCCCTTTTTACTTTCTCAATGTTAGGATTAGTTCTTTCCAGCAATTTATTTCAGATATACATTTTTTGGGAGTTGGTGGGCGTATCCTCTTTCTTGTTGATTGGATTTTATTACCAAAAGCCATCTGCAGTCGCTGCTGCGAAAAAGGCATTTATCGTAACACGCTTCGCTGATTTCGGCTTTTTAGTTGGGATTCTTATTCTCTCATATTATTCCGGAAGTCTCGATTTTGCTACCGTCATTCAACGCTTAACTGCTGACCAGGGCGCTGAAATAAATTCAATTACTGGTGCATCGTTTATTGGTATCTCTGCTCTAACCTGGGCGCTCACGCTGATATTTATTGGTGGCGCAGGAAAGAGCGCGATGTTCCCTTTCCATATTTGGCTTCCGGATGCAATGGAAGGCCCAACTCCTGTTTCG
The DNA here is from genome assembly GCA_014379515.1 of Chitinophagaceae bacterium. Classification (GTDB taxonomy): domain Bacteria; phylum Bacteroidota; class Bacteroidia; order Chitinophagales; family Chitinophagaceae; genus Endoryza. The sequence goes on along the minus strand of JACMLR010000013.1, from coordinate 3,416 downwards.
GCCCTGATACATGCAGCCACAATGGTCGTTGCCGGTGTTTACCTCGTTGCGCGGATGTTTCCATTATTTTCACTGTCTGCCGATGTAATGCAATTAATTACGTACACCGGCTTGGTATCCGCTGTTTTTGCTGCGCTCATTGCATGTACTCAAACCGATATTAAACGAGTACTGTCTTATTCCACAATGTCGCAAATCGGGTTCATGATGTTTTCAATCGGTATCAGTGGTTACGGTGGAGAAACTGATCTTGGATACACTGCATCATTGTTTCATCTCCTTACGCACGCACTGTTCAAAGCCCTTTTATTTCTTGGGGCAGGCTCAGTAATACATTATGTGCACAGCAACGAGATAAAAGACATGGGAGGACTTCGGAAAGAGTTACCTGTTACTCATATTACATTCCTGGTTGGTTGTTTGGCAATAGCGGGCGTTCCGCTTCTCGCTGGTTTCTTTAGCAAAGAAGAAATTCTGTTAGCAGCATATCAACGCAACAAGCTCGTGTATTGGATCGCTTTATTTACTTCTGGCCTGACTGCATTTTATATGTTCCGATTGTATTTTTCGATCTTCTGGTCGAAGCATACGAAGCACAATACCGACGCAAATCATGAACATGATGGACCGCGTGAAGGTGGCTTATTAATAAAATTGCCGCTGATCATCCTGGCTATCGGCGCCATTTTCGCCGGCTATATTCCTTTTAGCCGTTTTATCAGTAGCGATCATCAACCGTTTGAAACTTCGTTTCATCTCAGTTTCGCGGTAGTTCCGGTAGCACTTGCTCTTGCCGGCATCGGGCTTGCAATGTGGTGGTATCGAAAAGAAAGTTCTATTCCGGACGCCATGCGGAAAAGGGCAGGAGGTATTTACACGATCGTCTACAATAAATTTTATATCGATGAGATCTATATGTTTATCACGCAACGAATTTTGCTAAATAGTATCGGCCGTTTAGCTGCATGGTTCGATTCGACAGTTATCAACGGGCTTGTAAATAGTACTGGCCGCCTTGTTCAATATATTTCATCGATAATGAAGGGCTGGCAATCAGGGAAGGTGCAACAGTATGCAATGTATTTTATTGCAGGTGTGATCGCGATTGCTGCATGGGTACTGTATGTCAACAAATAAACGCGAATAATACAAAATGACGATGATTTGATCGGCTTAAGCACTTTATTGTTTGTTCCACTTCTAACTGCATTGCTGGTTGCGATCGCTCGATCTGACAGGCAGGTGAAATTACTTTCCGTATTCGGCGCGGTAGTGCAGTTGGCACTTGTGTTATACCTATTCAACGCGTACAGTGCAATTCGCGAAACAGGCGATCAGCATCAATGGCTGTTTGAAGAGCAGTACAAATTATTTCCCTCGCTTGGCATCAGCTATCACCTCGGTGTAGATGGCATTGCTATCTCTATGCTCATTCTCACCGCACTTGTTGTGTTATCAGGTTTACTCATTTCCTGGAAACAACAGGTGATGGTAAAGGAGTACTATCTTCTACTAATATTGTTATCGCTCGGCGCATATGGGTTTTTTATGTCGCTGGATTTATTGTTGTTGTTTTTCTTTTTGGAGATTGCAGTTATACCAAAATACCTTCTTATTGGGATTTGGGGCAGTGGCAAGAAAAGCTATAGTGCGAATAAACTTGCCCTGATGTTGATGGCGGGTTCTGCATTAGTTCTTATCGGCATTCTTGGTCTTTACTTTGCCGGCGGTAGAACATTTGATTTAACGTCCCTGGCAAATGCTGAAATCATCGGAAGAAAGCAACTCATCTTTTTCCCTTTCATTTTTATCGGTTTCGGAGTGTTCACGGCACTATTTCCATTTCACACTTGGGTTCCTGACGGTCACTCATCCGCACCCACCGCTGGGTCGATGTTTCTTGCAGGCATATCAATGAAACTTGGCGGTTACGGATGTCTACGAGTTGCGATTTGGCTAATGCCAGAAGCTGCTCGCGAATATTCAACGGCGATTATTATATTGGCCAGCATTGGAATTTTATATGGAGCGTTCGTCACACTCATGCAAAAGGATCTGAAGTATATGAATGCATATTCTTCTATCAGTCATTGCGGGTTTGTATTATTAGCATTGGGAATGCTCACAAAAACAGCGGTTGTCGGTGCTGTTATGCAGATGGTTAGCCACGGCTTGATGACCGCACTCTTTTTCGCGGTGATTGGAATTATCTATGAGCGAACGCATACCCGGCAGATGAACGAAATGGGTGGTTTATTAAAGCCAATGCCGTTTACGGTCGCACTGCTTTTCATCGCAGGTCTATGTTCCCTTGGCTTGCCAGGTTTTAGCGGCTTTGTGGCGGAGATGACAATCTTCGTTGGTGCCTGGCAGCGGGATGAAGTCTTTTATCACACAGCAACAGTACTTGCGTGTGCCTCGATTGTTGTAACAGCGGTTTATATATTACGGGCAATCGGCAAAACTGCAATGGGACCGACACCAGCTCAGTTTAGTGAAATAGGTGATGCTAATTGGACAGAGAAGATCGCTGTCCTCATTCTTGTTGCGGGAATTTTAGCAATGGGTTTGATGCCGAACTGGTTAACTACCCTCATTGGACCGGATGCAGAATTGATCATTCAGAAAATAAACAATTCGCGATAGCAAAAAATGTCAAACGAATTTTTCATATTGATGCGAGGCGAGTTGGTAATAACTTTTATCATCTTCTTTCTGTTGTTTATAAAACTGGGAAGTGGATGGAAAAACGAATCGCTACTAACTGTTGTCTATTTGCTGTTGCTTGGCGCTACAGTCACCCCCTTTTTCGGTGATCAAACGGGGCAGTTGTTTGCCGGCTCTTTTTATTCATCCCCACTACTCTGTTTTCAAAAAGCATTGCTCACAGGCTCAACCTTATTATTATTGGTCCTCAATCATAGCTGGTTGAAACAACAAAATCATTTGGCGGAATTCCTGATGCTTTTATTGTCTGCCCTGTTGGGGATGTTCCTGATGATCTCGAGTGGAAATTTATTGATGTTCTACTTATCCCTTGAACTTGCGACATTACCGGTGGCAGCCCTTGCTAATTTTGATCTTGATAAGAAGAGATCCGGCGAGGCCGCAATGAAAATGATTTTTTCGTCGGCGTTTTCATCTGGTATTTTGCTTTTCGGCATTTCACTTTTGTATGGCGCTTCTGGCGTAACTGGCTTCGCCCAATTGAGTGTTGCAATCCGCGCAGGAGATGCGTTTGCGTTACTGGGTTTTGTTCTGTTCCTCGCTGGCCTCGCTTTTAAGTTATCTGTCGTTCCATTTCACTTGTGGACTGCAGATGTATATGAAGGTTCGCCTGTTGCAGTGAGTGGTTTTTTATCCGTGATCTCTAAGGCCGCAATTGCATTTATTTTCATCACATTATTATACCGGGT
>JACMLR010000109.1 GCA_014379515.1 Chitinophagaceae bacterium | reverse complement strand
CCGGTGCGGCGCCCGATCGTTGCCAGTTGTCCGATGGTTGAAAAAGTGAAGGGCGTCAGCGGACGGCCCAGAATGGCAGCTTCGATGTTCCTGGCCGCGATGAGACCCTGGCGTAAACCATGTTGCGCGGTGGGCGGATGAAACTCTTCTGTCTCTGCAACCGGCACCGCAGCGCAATCTCCCGCGGCCCACAGTCCGGGAACCCCGGGGACCCTGAGGAATTCATCAAGTACGAGGCGCCCGCGTTCCTTATGGCACGGCAATGAAGCAATGACCGCACTAGGTTTCACCCCTGCCGTCCAGATGAGTGTCGAGGCAGGTATGGATTGACCGTCACTCAACCTGACGACCGAACCATCGTAGCTCGCCACGCGTGTCCCTTTGATCACTTCCACTTTCCGCTCGCACAGCTTGCGCTCGGCGTAGCGACCCAGTTCTTCGCCAAGTTCCGGTAGCAAGAAATCACCCGGCTGAATGACAACGACGCGAATCAATGCTTCGTTCAGGTCCGGATAGTATCGCACGGTGTCGCGCACAAAGTCGTTGATGGCGCCGGTCGTTTCCGTGCCGGCAAAACCACCGCCGGCCGTGACAAACGTGAGCAACTGTCGGCGCACAGCGGGATCGCTTTGCAGAGTGGCCTCCTCCAGTAGAGCCAGCACGCGATTGCGGAGCAGGGCCGCGTCGCTCAGGCTTTTCATCGTCACGGCCCACTCGCTGACGCCGGGAAGATCGAAGAAATTAGTTTCTGAGCCGGGAGTCAACAGCAGGTGGTCGAACTCGAACTCAAGCGCGAGCCCGGCCACACCACCTACGCAGTGGATACGCCGCGTGGACAGGTCGATCCTCTGCACCTCAGCTTCGACAAACTTGATCCGACGAACAATGCGGCGGATCGGGTTGACGATATCGCCCGGATCAAGATCGCCCGCCGCCACCTCGTGAAGCATCGGCGTGAACAGAATGAAGTTCTCGCGGCTGATGAGAGTAAATTCCACGGCCCCGCACCGAGCCAGAGTCTTGTCGAGATGCATCGCCGCGCTCAGTCCGGCAAATCCACTGCCCGCAATAACAACGCGAATCTTTTTCATAGGATCAAATTGAATGGAGTGATGCTCGTGATTGGATTGTTCAAAGGGCGATGGAGAAAGCGCGGCTGGCTGATCGTCCCTATATTGTTGGTCGCCGCTGTCATTTTTATGGCCAATTTTCAAATGGCTGCCGACCACATGTTCTATCAACCAACCTCTTTGCAATTAACTGCGGCAAATAAAAACAACGTTGAACCCGACCGACTGGTTATCGGGATCACTCATAATGGAGAAGCAAAAGCATACCCGATTCGCTTTCTTGGTTATCACCACCAGGTTCGGGATAGTATCGGCGGGAAACCTGTTATCGTAACGTACTGCACTGTTTGTCGCACAGGCCGGGTATTTGAACCTCTCGTCAATGGACAACCGGAAAATTTTCGGCTTGTTGGAATGGATCATTTCAATGCAATGTTTGAAGATGAAAAAACAGGAAGCTGGTGGCGGCAGGTCAACGGCGAAGCAATCACCGGCAAATTGAAAGGACAACAGCTACCCGAATTTCTGAGCACACAAACTTCGCTATCAAAATGGCTTCAACTCTACCCGGAATCGCGCATCATGCAAGCCGATTCGGCCTTTATCAATTCATACGATTCTACCTATAAATATGAAAGCGGGAAAAGTAAAAGCTCATTGACTGGAACAGACAGTACCTCATGGGGCGATAAATCATGGGTTATCGGAATCAAAGCCGGAAATGAAAGACGTGCATACGACTGGAATGAGCTCAGGAAGGAACGATTGATCCAGGACAAAGCGGGCAATTCGCCCGTCATGGTTGTAATGTCAACCGATCAACAAAGCTTTTTCGCATTTGAACGACCCGGAACAAATTTATTTACGATATCAGGCGACACCCTGATCCAGGATAATAAACACTATCGCATAAACGGAACGGGGATCGACACCACCTTCTCTTTATCCCGTATTTCAGCCTACCAGGAATTTTGGCATAGTTGGAAAACGTTCAATCCGGGAACGACGAGGAGGGAGTGAGGGAGAATGTAGAATAGAGAATACAGAATAAAGAATAAAGAATGCGCTTCAAATCCAAAAGTTAGGAAATGCCCATCTGGGTTCTGTAAATTTAATTGTGTCATTGTACTATTTGATCGAGTAAAAAAGAGGTGGGACGGCTCCATTCAAAGAGCAAGGACCGCCTCTTTTTTACGGCATATGTCGTAGAGCTGTTTTCATTCTGTCGCCAAAAATAATCTTTAGTTGAGACGAGGGATAGCCCAGTGGGTTAACGGCATTGTGCACTTTTGGGCTATTCGTTCTCCCGCCAGATAGATTAATTTTAGCAGTGCCATATCACTGGCAAATACCCGTTTTCGGTCCGCATTCTTTATTCTTTATTCTTTATTCTGTATTCGTAATCTCCTCGCGTACTTTTATAATGACTAATTTCGAATTGTTCAACCAACTCGACATCGATGAAAAGACTATTGTTCATGATCACGCTTGTGATCCCTGTAACTTTTGTGGTGGCACAAAATTCTTCGGTCCCAACTCCCGATAAGATCTATGGCCAGTTGTTCACGGATGTTCAGAACAGTAAGATATTTCCGGATGGAAAAACCTTTGTTGACTGCGTGCCAAAGAGAAATCCAAAAGACATCATGTATGATTACGGATTGATGCGCGGGCCAAAAATGGATCTCAAGAAATTTGTCGAAGACAATTTTGAACTACCCCGCATTCCGCAACTGAATTATATCACGCAGGAAAAAGATGTTGTCGCGCATATCAATAACTTATGGGGTGTGCTTCGCCGTGATGCTGATAAAGCAATAGAAGGTTCTTCACTGTTGCCGCTTCCCCATCCATACATCGTCCCTGGTGGGCGCTTCCGTGAAATTTATTATTGGGATTCTTACTTTACGCTACTTGGAATCAATGCAAGTGGAAATGTAGAGATGGTTGAAAATATGGTAAGCAATTTTTCTTACCTGATAAATACATACGGTCATATTCCAAACGGCAACCGATCGTATTACCTGAGTCGGTCGCAACCGCCATTCTTTGCATTGATGGTTGAATTGCTTGCGGAAAAAAAGGGAGATTCTGTTCTGCTAAATTACCTCCCCGCACTTGAGAAAGAATATGCCTTTTGGATGGATGGAAGTGATAAGCTGAAACCAGGGAAATCCGTTCGGCGGGTAGTTAAACTAAAAGACGGCTCCGTATTAAATCGCTATTGGGATGATAGTTCGATTCCGAGACAGGAAGCATTTAAAGAAGATACCGAAACGGCTGAAAAATCAAAACGAAACAAAGCCGATGTCTATCGCCATCTACGCGCAGGCGCAGAAAGTGGAATTGATTTTAGCAGCCGATGGTTGGCAGATAAGAAAACGCTCGCAACGATTCAAACAACAGATTTTATTGCAGTTGATCTCAACTCACTTTTATATAAACTTGAGCTGGTAATTGCGCGCGCGAAATTGATTGCCCGCGATGAGATCATCGGAAATGAATTCAATAAAAAAGCAGAAAAAAGGCGAGCAGCGATCGACAAGTATTGTTGGAATAAGAACCTTCGTTACTATACCGATTACAATTTTAAAACTTCAAAGCAATCATCTGTTATTACCTGTGCAGGAATGTATCCGTTTTGTGTGTTCCAGGGTAAGCCCGATTATTTAAGTCTGCTTGCGCGCCAGGCTGCGCAACAGGTTAAATCGAAATTATTGCAACCGGGAGGCGTAACCACAACGCCTAACACAACCGGTCAGCAATGGGATGCACCAAATGGCTGGGCACCATTGCAATGGATGACGATTTGGGGGCTCGACCGCTGCGGACAACGCGAGTTGGCGCGTGACATTGCTCAACGATGGATGAAATTGAATCGGGATGTTTTTCTTCGTACAGGTAAGTTAATGGAGAAGTATAACGTCGTCGACACCGCGCTTGAAGCAGGTGGCGGAGAGTATGAAGGTCAGGATGGATTCGGGTGGACCAACGGCGTGCTACTCGCGTTGATAAAAAAATACGGACTTCCAAAAGAATAAAACGAACGAATGAGACTAATAATGAATTCATCTTATCGCATTTTGCTTACGATTTCTTTTGTGTTGATTGTGGGAATCTCGAATGCACAAACTAAATCGTCGTTTCCGGCGGATTTTGTCGGCAATTGGAAAGGCACACTTGAGTGGACCCAAGCGGGGAAATCCGAACCGGAGAGGGTAGAGATGCAATTGAACATTCAACCTTCGAAAGATACTGCTGGTCAGTATACCTGGAACCTGGTTTATGGTAAAGCCGCAACAGACAATCGCCCATACATTCTAAAAGTGGCTGATAATACAAAAGGACATTGGCAGATCGATGAAAAAAACGGTATTGTGCTCGATCAATTTTGGATTGCCAATCGTTTGTGTGGCTCATTCACAGTGAAAGAGTCAACAATAAATAACTCCTACTGGATCGAAAACGGCAAACTTCATCTTGAATTTGTTAGTTGCAGCTCCAGCGCGCTGTCTACAACCGGTGTTGGTGATGCAACTGTTCCTCTCGTAACGAACTACGCAGTGAAAAGTTATCAAAAGGCAGTTTTAAGTAAATAGCCGTGACCAATGACTGCGGTGCCGTATTTTTGCGAAAATCTTTTTCATGCGTTTAGCTGCGGTCTATCTTTTTATCCTGGGTTCAGTACTTTTTTCTGCATGCTCTCCCAATAATGTCGACGAAGACGATAGCTTAAAGGCTTTTTTCGATGAGTATAAACTCACGGGCAGTTTTGGGATGTTTAATAACGGCTCCGGAAAGTTTACGATATACAATCAAAAAAAGTTTGCAAATACTGCCTATCTACCCGCCTCTACGTTTAAAATTGTGAACTCACTCATCGCGATCGAAACCGGTGTTGCATCCGGCGATAGTGCCATAATTAAATGGGACGGCATTTCTCGTGGCCGGCCAGAATGCGATAAAGATCTGTATATGGTACAGGCATTTAGAACTTCCTGCGTACCATGGTTCCAGGAACTCGCCCGGCGCATTGGTGAAAAAAACATGCAGCGTTACCTTGATACAATGGGATACGCTGCAAAGACCAGCCGATTTGTAATTAAAAATGACCTCGACACTTTCTGGTTGAATGGACACGCGCAGGTCACGGCAGACGAACAACTGGGCCTTGTGAAAAAGCTTTATTTCGGCCAGCTTCCATTTCAAAAACGCACGCAGGAAGTTGTAAGCAAGATGATGCTGATGGAAGACAATTCAAATTATCGCCTGGCTTATAAAACTGGCCTCGGTCGCCAGGAAAATGGAAATCAGGTTGGCTGGATAGTCGGCTGGATTGAAGAAAATAAACACGTTTTCTTTTTTTCGCTTCAAACCGAAACAGCAGACCCCAACGCAGATATCATGAACGCAAGGCTCGCCATTCTGAAAAAGATCCTGGCAAAGTATGGCTTCATGCTTGGAAAAAAATAATGCTAAATGAGTTTCGATTGACTTCCAGGGAAGTGATTGGTTCGATTCTTGAACATACTTCCTTAACTTCCACATTAACCGTGTATTATCCAATTGAAATTTGAGTTTGAACATATCGAATACCTGACGGCGCTGGCGATTATTCCGGCATTGTTATTTATTTTAACTTGGGTGATTCGGCAAAAGCGGCAGATCGCTAAACAAATCGGCAACCCTGCGCTTGTTAAACAGCTAACCGCAGATCATTCCCCATTCAATTTCTTTTTTAAATTTTGTTTGATACTAGTTGCACTTGCAGCGATCATTATGGGCGTCGTAAATATGCAAAAACCGGGTGCGTCAGTTAATGTGAAACGCGCCGGTGTTGACGTGGTAATTGCACTCGATGTAAGTAAAAGTATGTTGGCTGACGACATCAAACCGAACAGGCTTGAGATGGCGCGTCAATTGATCTATAAATTACTCGATCAGCTCAAAGATGACCGGATTGGATTAGTGTTGTTTGCCGGCCGTTCGTATTTGCAAATGCCGTTAACAACCGATCACAGTGCCGCAAGAATTTACGTTCAGAATGCATCACCCGAAGTAGTACCGACCCAGGGTACCGTCGTAGCTGAAGCGCTAAAAATGAGCAATAGCGCATTCAATAGTAAAGAGCGAAAGTATAAATCGATTATACTAATAACGGATGGTGAAGATCATGATGCGGAAGCACTAACACTCGGAGCCTCTCTCGCAGCAAATGGTATAATGGTTAATTCCGTCGGAATTGGCTCAATTGAAGGTGCGCCAATCATGGATCCTGCAACCGATAGCTATAAAAAAGATCCGCAAGGGCAAACAGTAATCTCCAGGCTAAACGAAGAACTGTTGAAAAACCTGGCAACAACAACCAACGGCGTTTACCTGCATTTGGAAAATATTGGCGATGCTGTTTCAAAAATCACCGCGCAGCTTGACACAATCGAGAAATCACCAATTGAAGACAGCGCATTCCGTGATTACGATACTTACTATTATTGGTTCCTCGGACTTGCTTTGTTGTTTTTGATCATCGAACTATTATGGCCGGAACGAAAATGGAAAAAAGTTACCGTTGGTACCGCTATTTTATTGTTCTCATTTTTTACTCCCGCCCATGCACAACCGGAGAATAATGCAATAAATTCTGGAAACAAGTTTTATAAAGATGGGAAGTTTGATAAAGCAGTCGAGTCGTACCAGCAGGCGCTTACACAGAATCCTGACAATGCAATCGCACGATATAATTTAGCAGCAGCTCAATTTAGATTGAACAAATTTGATGAAGCTGAAAAAACATATGCAGGTGCAACCGAAAAAACGGGCGATAACACGCTAAAACATAAAGCAACTTATAATAATGGCGTTTCCCTGACCAAGCAGAAAAAGTTGATTGAAAGTATTACTTCTTATAAAAGCGCTTTAAAAATGGATCCCGCAGATGCCGACACGCGATTCAATCTTCAAAAGGCGCTGGAAGAGTTACATAAACAACAGAAAGATTCCCAGCCAAAACAACAACCTCCACAGCAACAAAAGAAAGAGCAAAAAAAAGAACAGCAACAGCAGCCACCTGCAACGAAGAAGCAAATCGAGCAATGGATGCAGTCCCTTCGTCAGAAGGAGCAGGAAGTTCAGCAAAAGATGCAACAGAATAAAAGCAGATCGGTGAAGCAGCCGGAGAAAGATTGGTAGTGGGGAATGTGCAAAATATGCAAATGTGCGAAATGGTTCATGTTCGAGATGTTGATTAATGAATGAGCATGTGCGAATTGCTAATTGCGAATGTGCGAATTCTTG
>JACMLR010000012.1 GCA_014379515.1 Chitinophagaceae bacterium | reverse complement strand
TGTATCGAGAACCATAACCGTCAGTTCGAGTGATTTGCGAGGAACGAACAAATTGTATCGAGAACCATAACCGTCAGTTCGAGTGATTTGCGAGGAACGAGCAAATTGTATCGAGAACCATACCGTCAGTTCGAGTGATTTGCGAGGAACGAACAAATTGTATCGAGAACCATACCGTCAGTTCGAGTGATTTGCGAGGAACGAGCCAATCGTATCGAGAACCAATTAAAATTTCTTCTTAGCCAAATTAGGCAACTTATCATACTCTTCATTAATCAAAGCCTCCTTTTTAACTCTTGACCAATTCTTGATTTTCTTTTCAAATTCTATAGCAATATTGACATCTGTAAATTCACAGCAATAAACTAATTCCAGAGGTCTTTTATCTGAAGTATAACAATCTGGATAAAATCCTGTTTCATGTTGAAATATTCTTTGAGTTAAATTACTTGTAACTCCTGTATAATAGGATTCATCAGAACATTTTAGTATGTAAACAAATGATTGTTTCATTTTAACTTCTCGATACATTTTCTCGTGCCTCGATCCCGATAGCTATCGGGACACTCGAAGTGACGACGAAATATAATTAATAAACTTGTTTATATTTTCAACTCTCCCGTCAGTTCGAGTGATTTTTAAAGCTAAGAAATATTGCTATTTAAACCTAGATGGACTGCTTTAAAAATTGTATCGAGAACCCTTTCAAATTCATGACTTCTCGATACGATTGGCTCGTTCCTCTCCAATCACTCGAAGTGACGACCAAATCATAATTAATAAACTTCTCCATATTTTCAGCACTCCCGTCAGTTCGAGAACCCCTAACTAAAAATCTTCACCAACATCTCCTTCAACAAATCACTCTGCGGCAACGCATTCGCACCAACCCCTTTACTCTTCACATCAATATCTCTGAGCGTGCCCACAATCTGACTCACTTTCTTCATTGGGTAATTACGCAATGCCACATCATAATCTTTCAGGAAAAACGGATTCACTTTCAGTACTGACGCCACATTCTTCGGATTCTTATCTTTCAGTCCATGGTACTGCAATAACTGAGAAAAGAAACTAAACACTAGCCCTACCGTCAGTACAATCGGATTGTCTTTCGGATTCTGAGCGAAGTAATCCGCAATCTGATACGCTTTCAATTGGTTGCGCTCCCCTATGGCTTTTCGTAATTCAAACGGATTAAAGTCTTTACTAAAACCTATATTCTCTTCTATAATCGCAGGTGTAATCGTACTCCCTTTCGGCAAGACAATCGCCAGTTTATCCAATTCATTGGCTATCTTACTCAAATCAGTTCCCAAAAAATCGACTAGCATCGCTGCCGCTTTGGGATCAATGTTTAATTTCTTTCCCTGCAAAACCCGGGTCAGCCAACTCCCCACCTGGTTCTCGTATAATTTCTTGCTTTCGAAAACAACGCCCGCTTTTTCCAAAACTTTGGTCACTTTCTTACGCTTGTCTAAGGTTTTGTATTTATAGCAAAGCACCAAAACCGTTGTCGGCTGAGGATTTGCAGCATAACTTTCTAATTTGTCAATCGTTCTCGATAATTCCTGTGCCTCCTTAACAATCACGACTTGTCTGTCGGCCATCATCGGAAAACGTTTTGCATTGCCCACCACATCTTCAATCGTAACATCACGTCCGTACAACACCGTCTGATTAAAATCACGCTCGTGTTCCTGCAGGATATTATGCTCAATATACTCCGACAATTTATCAATATAATACGGCTCTTCCCCCATCAAAAAATAAATAGGTCTGATGTTCCCGGCTTTTATGTCATTGATGATTTTTAAAACTTCGTCCAAAATAAGTGATTTGGTTATTTGGTTATTTGATAATAGCTTTGTGGAATGCAAAAACTGAATTTTCCTTCTTATTCCTTTCGGTTCAAAAATAGTGAAAATAAAGTATCTATTTTTGATGAAATCCGCAAAAAATTTATGCTGATGACTCCCGAAGAATGGGTGCGTCAAAACGTAGTCCGGTTTTTATTAGAAGAGAAAAAATACCCGAAATCCTATATCAATGTCGAGAAAATCATTAAGATTAATGGCTTGACCAAACGCTATGATGTTGTTGTTTTTCAACCCAACGGAAAGATTTTCCTCTTAATTGAATGCAAAGCCCCCGAAGTGCCTATTTCTCAAAATACCTTCGACCAGATCGCCCGCTACAATATGGTGCTGGAAGCCGAGTTTTTAATGGTCACTAACGGACTAAATCATTATTTTTGCCAAATGGACTACCACAACGAACAATATAATTTCCTCAGAGAATTGCCTGATTTTATTATCCAATCTTAATTTGCTCTTTGTGACCTGAACCTGAAAGAGCGAATAGACGAAGTAAAATATTTGCACCTTTGCGCCTTTGCGAGAAAACATTTTACTTTTGCGACCTTTGCGTTGTCATCCTGAGCTTGTCGAAGGGCCTGCGAACTTTGCGGTTAAAACACTAACTTTATAAAACTCTTAACTTAAATCTTTGCGAACCTTGCAATAAACTTTGCGAACTTCGCGGTTAAAAAAACAAAATTTGAAAATAGCCGTAGTCATATTAAACTGGAATGGACAAAAATTACTCGAGCAGTTTTTACCTTCCATCATTCAATATTCAAAAGAAGCTACCATCTATGTAGCCGACAATGCTTCAACAGATACTTCTATTTCTTTTGTGACAGCACATTTCCCTTCGGTTAAAATCATTCAGAACACAAACAATTTCGGTTTCGCCAAAGGCTATAACGAAGCATTGCAAAATGTGGAAGAAGAAATCTATGCCTTAGTCAATTCCGATATTGAAGTCACTGAAAACTGGTTACAACCCATTCTTTCTTTATTTGAAAAAGAACCACAAACCGCTATCATTCAACCGAAGATTCTTGATTTTAAAGACAAACAATACTTCGAATACGCTGGTGCCGGTGGAGGTTTTATAGATAAATATGGTTTCCCGTATTGTCGCGGACGTCTCTTCGACACCATCGAAAAAGACAACGGCCAATACAACGACACCATCGAAATATTCTGGGCTTCGGGTGCTTGTTTTTTCATTAGGAAAGAAGTGTATCGTGACCTTCAGGGATTCGACCCTGACTTCTTCGCTCATCAGGAAGAAATCGATTTGTGCTGGCGTGCTTTCAACAAAAACCATGTCGTGAAATACTGTGGTGCCTCCACGGTGTATCATGTAGGTGGCGCTACCTTAACCACAGGAAGTCCAAGGAAAACGTTTTTAAATTTTAGAAACTCCTTGTCGATGATGCTCAAGAATCTCCCGAAAGGTAAATTGTTTAGTACATTATTCATCCGCTTGTCTTTAGACGGAATTGCCGGTCTCCGCTTTTTAACTCAAGGCAAAATCAAACATCTCTGGGCTATTTTAGAATCTCATTTTTACTTTTATGCTAACCTGTCCAAATTTTTAAAGAAACGCAGTCTAATCAAATCTGAAAAATATTACAAAATAAATTCTATTGT
>JACMLR010000108.1 GCA_014379515.1 Chitinophagaceae bacterium | reverse complement strand
CGGAACTCACTCATCGTGGTTCAATTCTCACTTGCATTGGTAATTGTAATCTTCACATTGGTCTTCTCCCGGCAATTTGATTACCTCGCCAATGCCGATCCGTTATTCACTCGTGATAATATTTATTCAGTTCGTTTACAGGGAACCGATCGTGAATTGTTATCACGCGAATTGACCAGTATCAGTGGTGTTGAAAAGGTAAGTGCAGCATCGGAAAACCTGGGGAAGAATGTATCTGGTAGTATCACTGTCAAACGACAGGCTGCAAATGAAGCAATTGGTATCGATTATTATGATGTGCAAGCCGAATTCCCAAAAACAATGGGTCTGATCTTTCTCGCCGGAAATACATTCCCCGAGGATGCAACAAATAATATCGAGCGATATACTTTAATAAACGAAACAGCGCTGAGGGTATTAAATTTTAAGTCGGCCGATGATGCTATTGGAAAACAAATATTATTAGGTGACTCAATCCAGGTGCAGATTACGGGAGTTGTTCGCAATTTTTATCACCGGGGAATGGAATGGGCACCGGGTCCGTTGCTCTTACGCAATCGACCTGCAGAATTCAATGTATTAATGGTTAAAACTTCAGCAGAGAACAAACAATTGGAAGCGGCATTCAAAGCAGCGTGGAAGAAAGTAAGTCCTTACCAGGATTTCGAAGGCGACTGGCTGAAGAGCGAATTGTATGAACGTTATAATCCAGTGGGGCTTACCTCGATGCTCGGGTTCCTGGGTTTTGTTACCATCACCATTGCTTGTCTCGGGTTGCTGGGAATGGTTACATACATCACACAAACGCGTTATAAAGAAATAGGAATACGAAAAGTGATGGGCGCAGAGATTAAAATAATTATCGCGTTGCTCTCCCGCAACTTCTTGAAACTTGTTTTAATCGCTGGCGCGATTGGCTTACCCCTGGGTTATATAACTTCATTTTTATTCCTGAATATGTTCACCAATCGCGTCCCCGTGGGGCTAGATATCCTACTGATTAGTTTTATTGCGATGTTGCTCCTGACTATACTGATAATCGGTTCCCAGGTTTATAAAGTCGCAATCGCAAATCCTGTAGAAGCATTAAGAAACGAATAGACATAACATTTAAAGAAAAAAATAAAATGATTGATTTAAAGCATATTTCGAAATGGATCAACGTCGGTGGTGCAAGAGTTTTTTTGTTGAAAGATGTAAACCTGCTTGTAAAAGAAAAAGAATTTGTATCGATTATGGGTCCTTCGGGATCGGGCAAATCTACTTTGCTGAATGTAATCGGCATGTTGGATGAATTTGATGAAGGTGAATATAATTTCATGCATGAGTCGGTTCATAAATTAAAAGAGAAACAACGCTCAGCACTTTACAAACAATATATCGGTTTTGTATTCCAGGCGTATCATCTCATTGATGAGCTGACTGTATATGAAAACATTGAAACGCCACTCATCTACCAGGATATAAAAGGAAGCGAGCGAAAAGCACTGGTTTCCGATATGCTAGATCGATTCAATATTGTTGGTAAGAAAGATTTATTTCCAACACAGCTCTCCGGTGGGCAGCAACAATTAGTTGGTATCGCACGTGCACTTATCGGCAAGCCAAAATTAATCCTCGCGGATGAACCAACGGGTAACCTCAATTCAAAGCAAGGAGAAGAGATCATGGAACTTTTCCAAATGTTGAACCAGCAAGATGGCGTAACAATTATCCAGGTAACGCACTCAGAAAAAAATGCGAGCTATGGCTCAAGAGTCATTCATTTATTGGACGGTCGTATCGACAAAGAAGAAAATTAATCAACAGCCTATATTTTTATGCGTATGAAATCAGTGTTTGTGTTAGCAGTTTTATGTTGCTCTGTTTTTTTTGGATCTGCACAAGACGCACCAGCGAAACTTTCTTTGAAAGAGAGCGTTGATATCGCACTCAAAAATAATATTACAGTCAAGCAATCTGGCCTGCTTGCCGATGCCGACCAGGTAGACTGGCAACAAGCAAAGGCGAACGTACTACCAGACCTCAATGCAAATTGGAATTTCGGGTGGAACCAGGGACGTAACATCGATCCGGCCACCAATGGTTATATCAATCAACAGTTGTCATCATCCGGGCTTGGACTGAGTAGTAACGTTATTCTTTTTGCGGGTTTGCAACTGCACAATTCCATAAAACAAACAGCTCTTGCCTACCAGGCCAGTAAAAAAGATTATGACCAGGCAAAAAATGCATTGACATTAAATGTGCTACTTACTTATTTACAGATTTTAAATAATGAGGATGTACTTGCTATTTCCAAAAGTCAAATTGAAGTAACCCGCAAGCAGGTTGAACGTTTGCAAATAATGGTGCGTGAAGGGGCAGTGGGCCAATACCAGTTGACCGATTTGCAGGCACAACTTTCTTCCGACGAGATCACTATTGTTAATAGTTACAATAACCTTCAAACGTCGAAGCTTACATTGTCACAATTGATGAATGTTCCATACAACAAAGATCTTCAATTGGATCGGTCGGAGTTCCAGGAACCGGCAGGTGTATATGAAGGCACTGCGTTGGAAGTGTATCAACAGGCATTGCAGGATTTTGCACAGGTACAAGCATCGAATCTTCGTGTTCAGAGTTTCGAGAAAGCTGTAAAAGTTGCACGCGGCGCGTATTACCCAACACTCAGTTTCGGTGCAAACCTTGGTTCACGTTATTCGAGCGCCGATTTACGAGGAATTCCAGGAAGCTCTTTTGCAACTAAAACAGGGCAGTACATCGATATTAATAATGTACAGTATGATGTTTTCCGGACGGATCAGAATATGACATTCACTAAGATTGATTACGGGAAGCAGATCGAAACCAACCTCGGTACATTTTATGGTTTTCAATTGCAGATTCCGTTGTTCAATAATTTACGCGTAAGGAACCAGGTAAAGCTTTCCAAAATTGGTTTACAAAGTGCAGAGTTGGATAATCAAAATATCAAATTGGTTTTGCGCCAGAACATTGACCAGGCACATCTTAATATGGAAGGAACCTTTGCACGATTTAAAGCATTGCAGGAGCAGGTTCGTAATCTTGAAATATCCTTTGCTGCTGCAGAGATCCGGTTTAATAATGGTGTTATCAATCCCGCGGAATATTTACTTGTCAAAACAAACCTCGATCGCGCAAATATTAACCTGGTCACATCCATGTACGAGTATCATTTAAGAACAAAAGTGCTGGATTATTATAGGGCGAGGTTGGTATGGTGATGAGCCGGAGCTGCAAAGAATAAAGAATACAGAATACAGGAGTCAGAATATTACAGCTCTAATTTTGTATTCTTTTTTCTTACATTTTATATTGTAAACTTCCAATTTTGTATCTAGGTAAATCGATTAGAAATTTAGCGCAGTTGCGGCAATTGGATCAAATAAAAATCAGTTCATGTTGGTGCGATCGGCATCGAAGACAGAATAGAATTTTCGTTTGCCGCGGCCTGCATTTATTCTATCTTCTGTATTCTGAATTCTTTATTCTCATCCCAGATTCCATCTGCCACCCGTTACTCCAGCCTTCTCCGCACTATCTCCACCAAACTTTCCAAATCCGAAGGTTTTTGAATGAAACCAGT
>JACMLR010000107.1 GCA_014379515.1 Chitinophagaceae bacterium | reverse complement strand
TTCCGACTTTCAATTACCAGGTGGCTGCCTGAAGCGAAGCATAAAAATATCAGCGTCCTGCTCTCGCTGTGTTTCTCGCTCTTCCTCCTCCGTCCTCCAAACTTCCTGCTTCCGCTCTTCCGACTTTCAATTACCAGGTGGCTGCTGAAGAGAAGCATAAAAATATCAGCGTCCCGCTCTCGCTCTGTTTCTCGCTCTTCATCCTCCGCTCTTCCTCCTCCATACTCCACACTCCATCCTCCGCTCTTCCTGCTCCCGCTCTCGCTCTATTTCTCGCTCTTCCTCCACTCTCCAAACTTCAAACTTCGCTTCCGCTCTCGCTCTCACTCATTCACTCCTATTCCAAAAAGCGCAAAATCATATTTCACGGGGTCGGCGGGATCTAGTTTCCTGAGTTGTCCTGTTAATTCGTTTGCCGCAAGCCAATCGACCGGTTTGCGATGAAGTAGTGATAGCCGCCTAGCAACACGCGCCACATGTACATCAACAGGGCAAATCAGTTGCGAAGGATTGATTCCACTCCAAATTCCAAAATCTACTCCAGCATTATCATTCCGAACCATCCAACGTAGAAACATATTGAGTCGCTTGCAACTTGATTTCTTTTCGGGAGAAGCGATATGCTTTCGTGTTCGTTCAGGAATATATTCCTGCGAAAAGAAATAATTATAAAACCCATTCAACGCCGGTTCGACATTGACATCTTTCTTTCCCATCCAATTTGTAAATGCCGATTCGAGCGAAGAAGATGATTGATAATGTACTTTTAAAAAACCGATGAAATACAGAAGATCAGTATCATTAAATGTTCGATGAGCAAATCCAAGAAGTTTCTTCAGATCATTATCAGTATGAGACTGGATAAATTCATACGGAGCATCATCCATGCGATGCAGTAGCTCCTGGCTTTTATTTATGATCGTTGTTCTATTCCCCCATGCAAATATTGCCGCGAACAAACCCGCTATCTCGATATCCTGCTTCTTGTGAAATAAATGAGGAATCGATACTGGATCAGCTTTTATAAAACCGGGATGATTATAGGTCTTAACCTTTTCATCGAGAAATCTTTTGAGGTCCTTTTTCACTTTGCAGTTCTCCCAATATAATTAGCCAATTGCTTTTTGCAAATCTTCTACGAGGTCGTCAGCATCTTCGATACCCACGCTTAAACGAATCAATGAATCGCTTAAACCATTTTTTATTCGCTCCTCGCGTGGAATCGAAGCGTGCGTCATCGATGCGGGATGATTGATCAGGCTTTCAACACCTCCAAGACTTTCAGCCAGTGCAAACAAATGAGTTGATGAAAGCACTCGTCTTGCTTCTTCAACACTATCATTTTTTAGTTCGAAACTTATCATTCCTCCAAAATCGCGCATTTGTTTTTTTGCTACTGCATATCCCGGGTGATCTTCAAAACCGGGCCAATACACCTTTGCAACTTTTGGATTGTTGCGGAGCCAATGTGCGATAATCTTTCCGTTTTCGCAATGTTGCTTCATTCGTACATGTAACGTTTTAATTCCACGAAGGACAAGGAAACAATCCATTGGTCCCGGAACTGCGCCACAACTTTTCTGAATGAAATATAATTTTTCCCGCAATTCTTTATCATTCATCACAAGGCAACCCTGGATGACATCACTGTGGCCACCAAGATATTTTGTTACACTATGCATCACGATATCCGCACCAAGATCAAGCGGGTTTTGTAAGTAAGGAGACGCGAAAGTGTTATCAACCGCAAGGAGAATATTTTTTGCTGAGGTGAATGCCGCGACCGCTGCAATGTCAGTGATGTTCATCAACGGGTTCGTTGGGGTTTCAAGCCAGACTAATTTTGTTTGCGCGGTAATTGATGATTGAATATTAACAGGATCGGTTGTATCAACATAAATGAATTTGATACCAAACTTTTCGAACACTTTCGTGAACAGGCGATAGGTACCGCCATACATATCATTTCCGCAAATAACTTCATCACCGGGTGAAAGTAATTTTATTACTGCATCCGTTGCTGCAACACCACTGCTAAAAGCGAGACCAAACTTTCCATTTTCTATTGCCGCAAGTGCATCTTCCAATGCTTTTCGTGTAGGGTTTTGGCTCCGCGCATATTCATAACCCTTGTTTTTACCTGGCGCTTCCTGTACATAGGTTGATGTCTGATAAATTGGAGTCATAATAGCGCCAGTCGATGGATCTGGTTCCGTGCCTGCATGTATATATTTCGTTGCTGGTTTCATGTTTGCCGTTTTAAGGCTGCAAAGATGGGGAATTAAAAAGGATTCATATTCAGCCGCTTTTTGGAAGATCAAAATCCGCACTTGTACTTTAACAATCGATTAACCGAGCCGGTCGAATAATTGTGCAACATCGTGCAAATACGGACTGGTAAAGAGTTTCAACGATTTTTGCGACAGTACTTGCACTCATTATGTGCGAAACTATTCGTAGTTCATCCTGTTTTTCTTCCGCCGGTAACAAACAGCTTGACATCACCTGCCTGGGCGCTTAGCTTTACCATCAATAGCCATTATTCAAATTAAATTGTTAGCCATGAAAAAATTAATCGTCCTGTGCAGTGTGTGTCTTTTTACCCTTGCAACTTTTGCGTATGATCCAAATGGAAAAGTGCTGAAGGCTTTTTCTGAAACCTTCAAATCGGCCAAAAATGTAAAATGGCAGGAATATTCAGATTATTATAGCGTAAGCTTTTAACTTCTGGGATTATGTCCAGGGTTCGTTACGACCTGGATGGTAATATCCTTTCTTCAATAAGATATTACGAACCAAACATGTTGCCACTAAGCATTCTTTCGCGTCTCAAAAAAGAAAATCCATCAAGAAGTCTTTTTGGTGTTACGGAAGTTACCAGTGGCGACGAAATGATCTACCTCGTAAAGATGTTCGATAAAAAACATTGGTTAACGCTTCGTGTTGATGCAACAGGTGGTAGCCAGGTAATCGAAAAATTCAAAAAGAACTAAGTTAGTAATATAGTAGTCCCGCCGAAAGATATCGCCAGTCACGACTGTCAGCCGCATACGAACTATGCGGCTGTATTTTTTTAGTTAAGACCGATTTATTCAATATGCGATACTGAACCAATTTTTCTTTAGCCTGGTTAATGAGTTCTACAACGGCGGGCGTTTGCATCCACTTTAGCTGCGGCGGTTCAAACCCGGTTTTGTCTTTCCGCCAAACGATTTCACGAGGTAAACGTTGTTCCATCGATTTTCTCAGAATCCATTTTGTATAACCTTCATTTATTTTGAATGTTGGCGGCAGAGAAAAGATATATTCCACCAACTCATGTTGGAGAAACGGTAACCTAACTTCACAGCCATGCGCCATTGAGTTTTTATCGGCATAGCGCAGCAGTTCTTCGAGGCCTGATTGTGTGGTATTATAGTGAAGGATATCGTTGAATGATTTTATTACCGGCTTATAAGAAATTTCATGGCGGTAAAAATTCCTCAGATAATTATCGTTGAGGTCTGGGTTATTAAGAATGTTATTGAATGTTCTTTTTTGTAACTGTTTCGATGCTTTGCCGGGCATCAGCGCAGCTAAATAATTTCCTGCCTGCCACTCGAACGGAATTCGATTTTGCCTGAGCATGTTTTTCTGCTTCGAGAAATCTTTTAACTGACCGCTGCCAAGCAGCTCCTGTAAATACCAATGAATATGTTTTTTATAGCCCCCCAATATTTCATCTGCGCCCTGGCCATCCAATAACACGCGAACGTGCTGCCTCCTGGCTAATTCAAAAACTTTGTATTGCGCATAAACACTTGCAGAACTTATCGGTTCTTCATGATGATCGATCAACAATTGTAACTCATCGCCAAAGCTTGCCGCGTGCGGATGTGTAAAATGTTGTTTAAGGTCGAAATGTGACGCGACCAGCCTGGCTTTTTCGGTTTCATCTTTATCAAATCCCGGAAAGCTTGCTGTAAATGCCTGCTGTTTATAATTTGTAAATCCAATATTTTGCTGATGAATGCTTGCAACGATGGAAGAGCTATCGAGCCCACCACTAAGGCTCGTTCCGACCGTTACATCGGAACGCATTCGCATGCTTACCGACTTGTTGAATAATTCTGCAAATTGATCGATTGCTGTCTGAGTATTCTTAACGGGCTTCGTTTCCCTGGACAGGCTCCAATATTCTTTTATCTCCAATTCTTTTTCTGCAAACGGTTCATAAGTAAAAAAAGAAGCCGGTGGTAATTTATAGCAGCTCTTATAAAAAGTTTTGCGTGGATTATTTGGGTGAGATGTAGTTCCAAGTGTTAGGTATGCAAGCATCATGCTTTCATCCATCTGCTTCCCGATCCCTGCTGCCCAAAGCGCTTTAAGTTCCGAACCGAAATAAAGTACGCGATCATCCCGATCAAAAGAATAATAAAATGGCTTTTCACCGAAACGGTCACGGGCGGCGAAAAGAACTTTTTCCTTGTCATCCCAAATGGCAAATGCAAACATTCCATCGAAATGCTGAAGGCAGTCAGTCCTGTAAAGATCAAATGCCGCAAGAATCACTTCAGTATCACTACCAGAGCTGAAACGATAGCCCTTTGCCGATAACGTTTCTTTCAGCTCCAGGTAATTATATATTTCACCGTTATGAACGATTGAATAACGATCCAGGTAGTTCATTGGCTGACAGGCATTGTCGCTCAGATCAAGAATGGCCAGGCGGCGATGCGCGAGAAATACAGTTCTGTCCCTATCCACCCAGAATGACTCACCATCCGGCCCGCGATGACTGATTGCACCGATCATGCTGCGCACCGTCGTGTCCTCAAAGCGTCCGGGATAATGGGATATGATTCCAGCGATACCACACATTTTGTAAAGATCGGGTTAGCGGCTTGTATAAAAAACAAAACCCCCGATGACGGGGGTTAATAAGCTATCGATGGAGTTACCAACTAAAGGGAATTCGCGCGAATGTATCGTCCCAGGCGATGACGAGTACAGCACCACCATTCGATTTTTCGAAAGCCATCGAAAAGGCTTCAGCGGAATCGTTTGCTTTTTCAGTTTTTATATCTGTTCGCAAAACATCTTTTTTCGGATCATATTGAAAAGCACCCCAGATATCGGTTTCCTTGTTGAAAATTATTGTCCACCTGTCCTGGAAAGGAATCGCATAGATCGTATACTTTCCTTTTTTAAGCTTATTACCGCCGACTTTGCTGTCTTTAAACAGTTCGATTTCGGTCGCTTCGTTTGCCCCCATTCTCCAGATTTTGCCATACTCGACCAGCTCGCCAAAAACCTGCCTGCCATTTTTTTGAGGTCGACTGTAGATGACTCGCGCTGCAAGCGGTTCTGTTGCTTTGTTTTGAATTTTTAATATGGGATAGTTGGCGGGATAATAACACATATCCATTGGCGATTTGTCCACTGCGGGAAAACGGGCTTGTCCGGTTGCGGTTCCAATGACGAGGCTTAAAAAAAGAACCGATAGTAGCTTATTCATCGTACGTAAAAAGTTTTATGAAATTAGGGTACACAACCTGTAGATGCGTTTCTCCTGGTAAATGTTGCGTCCGGCATCCGCGCAAAAATAATTGAATTTCTCTATAAGGTTGACAGGTACACTACCTGCTTTTAACATTTCATATGTGATTATGAAGATTGTTGCTGAAGTTTTTTCATTGTTGAGTATGCAAAGGTTTTTATTTCAGGAATGAAATGCTGGTAGTTTTCTTCGATCAATTTATAATGTTGAAGAAAAAGATTGAACGCTGTTTCGCTTTCGTGAATAAATTTAGCGCGCCGAACGAGTCCGGCGAAACTGTTTGCCATCCCTGTCTCCAGCCGGTAGTTATAGAGCCAATTTTGACTCTTCATGTAGGGGAACATTTGTTGAAAGGTCGAAGGTAATTGTGGAAGGTAAGGATCGATGGTTGAATACACCCATCGCGAAAATGATTCAAGTTCGTCGGTTGTCATTTCTGATCGATCGTTCGCAAGAAAGTGATCATACACTACATCGGCAAATGCACCGCTGTATAATCTGTAGTAAGGTCTGAATATGCTTGCAATGTTTTTTGTTGACGCATGATTGTCAGTAAAGTGATCAATGTACCGGTGAAGCTGAATGCCAACCTGCACGCCCGGTGGATAATCCAGTTTCTTTTTTCCTTTTACAAAATCACTGATCATATTACCAGCAAGAACGTCGGGCTCACGAAAGGAGAGATAAGCGTGGGCGAGATAATTCATGAAGCAAAAGTATTAAATGACGCGCAGGAGTAAAGAGAGAATTACGAATGTGTTGAGAACTGCGCACAGCCGCTACAAGTCTCGCCAACTAAAATCCGTTCGATAAAGAACAAATAGTGTTCGGTTTCGCAACAAAAAAAATCATTATTCCCATTTAACGATGGCTTAACACGAGCAGAAGTAAAATTTTATCAAGCGCTGAAACCCTTTACTGACGTGGCTTTCATCGAACATCATTTCTAAATTCTTCATTCTTTTTATTGTTGCTATTAACGTGGCTTAACATTGGCATCCACTGATCAAGATTCGGTTGTGCAGTGATGTAACTGAAAATATCTTTGACGCGTCAAACATGTATAACCGCGGAGAAATCGACGGTCGAAGAAAAGAAGAGACAGTTCATCCGGTAAAATGGTCCATTCACCGGTTAGCGATTGTCAAACGCGTTTTCGCCATGTTACTTTGCACCGCAATCAAGATCAATGATCATTAAACTTTAAAAGTATAGCCATGAAAAAGTTCGTTTTATACATAATGTTCGCAGTAACATTAATTTCCAGTTCAGCTTTTGCCACAGAAAATGCAAATGTGAACTACAACATACAGCAGGCATTTGAACGTGAGTTCAAAGGAGCAAAATCAGTTCAGTGGGAAAATCTTTCAACTAAAGAAATCTTCCGCGCCACATTCACGTTCAACAATGAGCGATTCCATGCCTATTTTCTTACTGATGGAACGTTGCTTGCAACAGGCCGCTTCATTAGAAATGAAAACGTTCCAATGCTTGTTTCGAGAGCGTTGAACGATCGTTTTTCAAAGTATGATGTAAAAGAAACGATCGAGATGGTTACCGGAGCAGAGACGCGCTATGTTTTAAGACTCGAAAATGAAAAGCAGGTTGTAACTATCCAGGCGGATCTTGACGGTTCAACGTTAGTACTGAAAAAAGAGAAGAAAAATAGTCTTTCGAAACTGTAACATCTTTCAACAGCGCACGTCATATATATCAGAATAACGAAAACAAAAAAACCTAACAATAAAATTTTAAAAATGAAAAAGAGTATTTTAAGTGTAGCACTGATGTTGATGATTGGTTTAAGCAGCACATTCGCTAACAACGCAGCAGGTGTTAATCAAAAAGTTATCAATTCTTTCAACAAAGAATTCGCAAACGCTAAAGACGTTAAATGGGAGTCAGGAAAAGAGTATGTGAAAGCAACCTTCTCTTTCAATGGGCAGATCATGTTCGCCTATTATTCAGAAACTGGTGAAATGCTTGCAATGACCCGTAACATCCTTTCCAGTCAGTTGCCTATCAATCTTCAATCTGGTTTGAAAAAAGATTACAGCAATTTCTGGATCTCTGATCTTTTCGAAATGGCATCAGGAAACGAAACAGCTTACTACGTTACCCTTGAAAGCGCCGATTCAATCATCGTTCTGAAGTCAAATGATGGTAGTAACTGGGATCAATTTAAAAAAGAAAAAAAGCAAGCAGAGTAATAAGAGTTTTCTCAAGTTGGTTTTAGTTGGAAAGAAAGTCTTCCCGTCTTGTATGGGAGGGCTTTTTTTATTTGCTCAACCTTCATTTATGCTAATTTTGTCTATTACCGATTGACTCGGTATTCTCCCGCATTGTCTCACGGTTTTGTGATAAGAAGGCGGCTTACAAATTTTGAATGATGAATAAAGGACCTGTTTCGCAGTTTATCCAGCATCACTACAGGCATTTTAACGCAGCTGCACTTCTTGATGCTGCCAAAGGCTACGAAGCCCATCTCACCGAAGGTGGAAAAATGATGATTACCCTTGCAGGTGCCATGAGTACCGGCGAATTAGGGGTTTCTCTCGCAGAAATGATCAGACAAGGCAAAGTCGATATTATCAGTTGTACCGGCGCCAATCTTGAAGAAGACGTAATGAATCTTGTTGCCCATAGTCATTACAAGCGGATACCCAATTACCGCGATTTGACACCACAGGAGGAATGGGAACTGTTGGAAAACCATTACAACCGGGTAACCGATACCTGCATTCCCGAGGAAGAAGCCTTTCGCCGATTGCAGAAACACCTTGTACAACAATGGAATGACGCAGAAGCCAAAGGCGAACGCTATTTCCCGCATGAATTCCTATATAAAACAATTCTTAGTGGCGACCTGGTTCAGTATTATGAGATCGATCCCAAAGACAGTTGGGTGGTAGCGGCCGCCGAGAAAAATATTCCCATCGTTGTACCTGGTTGGGAGGATAGCACAACCGGCAACATATTTGCCAGTTATGTGATTAAGAACGAATTGAAAGCATCTACGGTA
This sequence comes from Chitinophagaceae bacterium, assembly GCA_014379515.1. Taxonomy (GTDB): domain Bacteria; phylum Bacteroidota; class Bacteroidia; order Chitinophagales; family Chitinophagaceae; genus Endoryza. Next base: position 15,137 of record JACMLR010000107.1, on the reverse strand, counting down.
AAGAACGGAATCGAATATATGGTGTGGCTTGCGGACTGGTATCGGAACAATTCATCTGGTAAAGGAGTTGGGTTTTTCCAGATTGGTGGCGGTATTGCAGGGGATTTCCCGATTTGCGTTGTGCCGATGATGTACCAGGATCTGGAATGGCATGACGTTCCGTTCTGGAATTATTTCTGTCAGATCAGTGATTCGACAACATCGTATGGCTCCTATTCAGGCGCAGTACCCAATGAAAAAATCACCTGGGGTAAGCTGGATATCAAAACACCTAAATTCATCGTTGAAAGCGATGCAACGATCGTTGCTCCGTTAATCTTTGCCTGGATTTTAGGCTGGTAATAAACTGTAATCATATGAACAGCAGATTTGAAGAGCTCTATCTCGAAGCGGAAGCTGATATAAGAAACAACAGCTACGTTGAAGCCTTTCGTAAGTATGAAACTATTTTGTACGAAGAACCTGGAAATGCACCCACGTTGAACTCAATGGGCTGGCTTTATAAAACCCAGATTGAAGATTATAAAAAAGCAGAAAAGTTTTATAATGCCTGCATAAATAGCAATTCCATGTACCCGCATGCGTATATAAATTATGCAGTGTTGCTCACTGATATGGAGCGATTCGATGAATTGAACAAACATCTTGAACGTTGCCTGAAGGTCGTCACCATCGAAAAATCGCTTATCTATTTACGATATGGAATTATGGAAGAACTCAAGTTAAATTTCGAGGAGGCGATTGGTTATTATGAAAAGGCCATGCTTTTCACCTTGAGCGATGAGAAAATTAAAGACTACCAGGAAAACATTTCGCGCTGTCGGAATAAAAGAGAGATGCATCAACGCCGACCACAGAACAATTGAGCTACTTAATAAAAAGACCCCGCCGAAGCGGGGTCTTTACCTATGAGTCTTCATGCACAGCCGTGCAGACGGGTGTTTAATTTTTGCGATCACGAACATCTTCGCGTCTGTCGCGACGGTTTTCTTTGCGATCTCTTTTGTTTTCGTGATGATCACGTCGATTTTCTTTACGATCCCTTACATCTTCTCTTTTATCTTTTCGATCTTCTTTACGGTCGCGAACATCTTCACGTGCATCTCTTTTATCTTCAAGTCGATCACGGCGTCCACCATGATGCTTTGCATCGCGACGATCTTCCCGGCGATCTCTTACATCTTCCTTTCTGTCGCGAACATCTTCTTTTCTATCTTTTCGGTTTTCTTTGTGATCACGAACATCCTCGCGGCGATCATGTTTATTTTCTTTCCTGTCGCGAACATCTTCTCTACGATCACGGACATCTTCACGACGATCTCTTTTTTGTTTATCGGTCAGGTTCTGGGCGCTGACAGCCATTCCTGTTAAACAGATTGCCAGGCTCAAAATTCCCGTTTGCATCAAGCGGTTGAATTTCATAATTGAGGGTTTATTTCATTTTTAGTTAAGTACACATAATAGACCGGACTGCAGACTGGAAGTTTAATTAAGAGCGGAAGATTCGAGGTAGCTGCTGAGATTGACGCAGAAAGCCGCCTGGTGGGTTATGCCAAATTGTTGGAAATCAGTAAAGGAGAGAAAAATAAAATTGAAATCGGGATTTGCCTAGGCGCAGCGGATCTTGTCTACCCTGTTTTGATGTCGACCACCTTCAAACGGTGTTTCAATAAAAAGATCGATCATTTGGCGGGCAAGTTCAAGTGAAACAAACCGCGCGGGAATTCCGATGATATTAGCGTTGTTATGTTGGCGGATGAGCTTTGCCACATCATTTTGCCAGCTGAGGCCGGCACGAATACCCTGGTGTTTATTAGCAGTAATGCAAACACCATTTGCGCTGCCGCAGAGCAAAATTCCGAATGAGGCTTCACCGCTCTCTACCATTTCAGCAACGGGATGGGCAAAATCCGGGTAGTCGACAGAATTGGTATCGAATGTTCCCTTGTCAACAACTTCGAGACCTTTTTCTTCAAGAAATTCGATCAGTTGTTTCTTATAATCAAAGCCGGCGTGATCAGCACCAATTGCAACAGGTTTGGAAAGATCAAAATGAGCTGCCATAACAGATAAATTAGACGGTGAAATTAGATACTCCGATTGATTAATCCCAGTTATTGTCGCGTTGCAAATTCTTTTTATGTACGCGTGATGAGATGACGATACCTAATTCATACAATAAAAAAAGAGGTGTGAATACGATCATTTGACTCATCCAGTCTGGCGACGGAGTGATGATCGCTGCAACCATTAGAATTGCCACAAGCGCATATTTGCGATAAGTCCGTAGAAACTTTGGCGTGATTAAACCAATTCGTGTCAATACATATGAAACAATTGGAAGTTGGAAAGCGATACCGGTGCCGAGGATGATATTGGTAAGATTTTCTATATAGTCGGCAATGGTTGGTTTCGTTTCGATCATCACCTGGGTTCCCAATTTGAAATTGGCGAGAAAACTAAAGGTGAATGGAGCCAAAACAAAATAACCAAATGCTGCACCAGTAAAAAAGAAGAGCGAAACCCAAAATATACCGCCACGTGCAGACTGAAGTTCCTTTGAATTAAGCGCAGGCTTAATGAAACGCCACACTTCATAAAATACATAAGGGAATGCGAGGATAAAACCACCGACGAAAGCAATGGTGATGCTCGACATAAATTGGGTACCAAACGTAGTACCCTGGAGTGAAACAGCTGGCGGTGGAATACAAAGTGCATCGCCCATATGTGCCCATTTGCTGAAATCGCAAAGCGCATTATAGGTGATGAAATTTTTATTCATCGGACCCATGATAATATAGTCCACAACAAAATCCTGGAATGCAAAAATGACAATCGCCATTATTATTACTGCCAGTAGCGAACGGACAATATGCCAACGAAGTTCTTCCAGGTGATCGATGAAACTCATCTCCTGTTTTTCTCCTGTGCCGCGCTTATTAAAAAATGGAAGTGCCATGAATTATTTAAAGTGGGGCAAAAATAAGGGTTTCGTGCTGAGATGAGGGTCGTCGATCTGCATTGGTTCGCATTATGCCAAAACCCTCATTTTAACCATTTCAATCCTGGTGTCGCTAACATTCATTACCTCAAATTCGTAGTCGCCGATAATGATTCGCTCTTTCAACTTTGGAATGGTTTCGTGTTGATGAATGATGAATCCGGATAGCGTTTCGGACTCGTTTTGAGGGAATTCAAAATTGTATTTCTCTTTAAGATAATCGAGTTCGAGGCGGCCGGAGAAGATGTATTCGGTTTCGGATAGACGTTTTTCTTCGAATTCCTCTATATCATATTCGTCGCGAATTTCGCCAAAGATTTCTTCAAGCAAGTCTTCCATCGTTACTATCCCCGCAGTTCCGCCAAACTCATCAACAACCCAGGCGATACTTTTGCGATCGCGGGTGAATTTATTAATTAGGTCAGTAGCGCTCATGCTTTCCGGTATCGCGGGAATCGGGAGCAGGATATCTTTTACGGTAGCCGGGTTTTTGAAAAGATCCAGTTGATGGATATAACCGACGATATGGTCGATATCTTTATCAAACACTACCAGTTTGCTCAATTTTGTTTCAATCATTTTTTTCCTCACCTCTTCCGGCAACGTTTTGATTTCAATTGCTTCTATCTCTTTACGAGGAACAAGGCACTCTCGGATTTTTACTTTGGGTAAAGAAAGTGCGGCTTCGAACAGATCTGTGTTTAAATCTTGATTTTCGTGATGCAATTCACCGGCTTGGGGAAAATTATTTTCCAGGTCGGCACGGGAAAATGGTTCTTTCTTTTTATCTATTCGTACATTAAAGATGATATCAAGGATCCAGGTTGAGATACCGATAAACATCCTGGCGATTGGCCAAAACAGATAATCGCTCCCCCCAAGAAGACCTGTTCGCGCGGAGAAGGAAAGCATTCGGTTCGATTTGGCGCGAAAGATTGCCTTTGGAATAAAATCACCCAGTAAGATCACTGCAATTACAGAAAGTACGATTTCAAGGATTACGCGAAACGGAATCTTTGCATTTTCATCCATCCAGCTCTTTACTCTGGCCGAATCCAACAACAAGTTCCAGAATGTACTCACCAGCAGAACAAACAAAACAAGAAATAAATTATAACCGATGATGATGATGCCAATGAAGCGCGAAGGATGATCGAAGAGTTTCGATAGAAGGATGGCGCTACCGGTTCCTTGTTTTTTCTTCAGTTCAATGTTTAGTCTGTTCGCTGACGCGAAGGCAACTTCCACACCTGAATAAAAAGCCATTAAAAGGATCGACGCAACAATTCCAATGATAACAAACGTACTCATAACCGGCTACGAATGTACAAAACATGCAAGGAATGTCCTACTCCAAACCCGTAAACTCTTTGATGATATTTTCCGCCTGGGCGCAGGCATTTTGGAGGTTGTCGTTGACGATAATTTTGTTGAAGTGATGTTTGAAGGAAAGCTCATAGGCCGCCTTGTTGACGCGAGCCTGCAAGGTTTCCGTGGTTTCGGTACCCCTGGAAAGAAGCCGCCGTTGCAATTCGTCCACAGTTGGGGGTTCTATAAAGATGGAAAGAGAGCTATTGGGGTACTGCTCCTGAACGTGGATCGCCCCTTTCACGTCGATATCAAGCACCGGGACCTGGCCATTCTCCCAAATTCGCTGTAACTCGCTTTTGAGCGTTCCATAATATTTTCCTTCATAAACCATTTCCCACTCAACAAATTCATTCGACTGGATTTTCTGATGGAACTCCGCAGAACTCATAAAATAATAATCGCGGCCCTCTACTTCATGTTGCCGCCGTTCACGTGTGGCTGCGGAAATTGAAAACGCAAGGTGGTGGAAATGGCTGAGCAAATGCCGGGTGATGGAAGTTTTACCTGCTCCTGAGGGTGCCGTAATGATGATGAGTTTGTGCTGGGAATCCATGAGCAAAGAAAAGAAAATTCATAGAACAGCATTTGAAAACCAAAAAAAGATCATCCTTCTACCCGTTGAATGTTCGCCCCGAGTTTCTTCAGACGTTCATCGATGTACTGGTAACCGCGATCAATTTGCTCAATGTTTTGAATTGTACTCTTTCCTTCAGCACTGAGTGCTGCAATTAGGAGCGATACCCCCGCGCGGATATCCGGGCTGCTCATTGTTATGCCGCGCAGTTGTTGCTGGCGTTCAAGGCCGATTACAACAGCACGGTGGGGATCGCAAAGGATTATTTGCGCGCCCATATCGATCAATTTATCTACGAAAAACAAACGGCTCTCAAACATTTTCTGATGAATAAGGACACTTCCACTTGCCTGGATCGCCGTCACTAAAACAATGCTTAAGAGGTCTGGGGTAAACCCAGGCCATGGATTATCATAAACGGTAAGAACGCCACCGTCGAGGTATCGATGGATTTCATACAGCTCCTGTTCAGGAACATGAATGTCATCGCCATTGAATTCGAGGTTGATCCCTAACTGCCGGAACTTTTCAGGAATGATTCCCAATTGATCGATTCGCGCGTCTTTGATGACAACATCTCCTTGCGTCATCGCGGCCATCCCGATGAATGATCCGATCTCGATCATATCCGGTAGCATTCTGTGGCTGGTGCCGCCAAGATATTTAACCCCATCAATTGTAAGCATATTGCTCCCAACACCAGTGATTTTTCCGCCCATGCGGTTGATCATGCTGCATAGTTGCTGAATGTATGGTTCGCAGGCAGCATTATAAATCGAGGTTATACCCTGTGCCATCGCTGCGGCCATCACAATGTTTGCTGTTCCGGTTACTGATGGTTCATCAAGCAACATGTGTGTTCCTTTCAGGTTAGGAGCTTCGAGATGAAAAAACCCATCGTTGTTATAAGTAAATTTAGCGCCAAGCTTTTCGAAACCGATGATATGTGTGTCGAGCCGACGGCGACCGATCTTGTCGCCACCAGGTTTAGGAATAAATGCTTTTCTAAATCGTGCCAGTAAAGGACCGGCTAACATAACGGAGCCGCGTAGCCGCCCACTTTTTTTCCGGTATGTTTCACTGTGCAGGTAATCGATATTTACGTTGTCTGCTTTGAAAATGCAGGTATCGCGTTGCGGACGATTGATCTGCACATCCATTTCTCCTAATAGTTCGATAAGGAGATTGACGTCCAGGATATCCGGGATATTAGTAACGGTTACTTCTTCTGGAGTTAATAGAACTGCGCTGATAATTTGCAATGCTTCGTTCTTTGCGCCCTGGGGAATGATTTCACCCCGTAATTTATTACCACCGGTTACTTCAAAGGAATGCATGCGTTGGAATTGCTTGAAGAGTTATGAGACAGACGGCTAAATGCCGAACTGAAAGAACAATCCGCTAGAGATATTGATCACACAAATGTAATGACACAACAAGAAGTTTAAAATCGCGCCAGCGATGTATTAGTATCTTTTCTTCTTGAATTTACCGCCACCGTTATCGTTTCTGCCGCCGCCACCGCCGCCGCCACGATCATTGCGATCATTTCGACCGCCACCGCCGCCGCCACCACGTTGCTGATGGCCATACTTCGGATTACGTTTATTGCGATAGTCGTTGCCGTAGCCGCCTCTTTCTCTGTCACGGCCTTCGTTCGGACGCGGCGTTCGGACGAATGGAGTATTTGTAAATGCCAGTTGTCCGGATGTAATGGACGACAATTCAATTTGAATCGCATCGTCGTGTACAGTTTCTTTATGCCAGTTACTGTAAGCAAGTTTCATGTAATAAGCAACTGCATTGGCAAAGCCCTGTCTCTTCTCCGGATTCTCTTCTTTCAATGCCTTTTGAATAACAAGCTCCATGTTTTTACCAAGGTGCGAATGGCGCGGATATCTTTTCGGATAAGGAAGCGGTTTAGGTCTGCCTCTTAATGTTTCGGCCGTTGGTATCGGATATGGTGATTCGACTTCAAGTTTAAAATCTGATATTAGAAAAAGATGATCCCAAAGCTTGTGACGAAAATCCTCAACGTTTTTCAGGTGTGGATTTAGAAATCCCATCAGTTCAATCACCGAATAGGCATTTTGCTGCCTGATTGCGGGATCCTCGATTGCCAACAGGTATTCAATCATTCGTTGAATATGCCGGCCATACTCTTTCATCGCCAAGTGATTTCTACTTGTATTATACTCCATTATGAATTTATTGATCGGAACAAAAATAGCAAAGTAAAGCGACAAAGAAAAAAGGCCCTGTTTCCAGGGCCTGTGGGACGAATCCCAGTTTCTTATAGGTTTAATTCGCTTGTATGATAAGTTTTCCTGAGAATGTTCTTGAACCGTTTACTTCCTTCGCACGCAAATAGTAAACACCTGCTGGTGGTGCTGCCGGAAGATTGAAGCTAAAGCTGATATTTTCTTTCAGTGTAAGTTGACGGCTATGTACGATTTGGCCGGCAATGTTTACAATGTCTATATTGAAGTTGCCATTCACTGCTTCGTCAAATTGCATCTGAACCTTTGTCCTGGTCGGATTCGGATAGATCGAGAATCCTGTTTTGTTTGCTTCAAATACAACTGAGCGTATGGGGGTGTGGCTAACCTTACCAGCGGTTGTCGTTTGCTTGATGCGGAAGTACATATAACCGGAACCAGGTTGGGTCAGGTGATAAGGAACTTCATATTTTGAAGCCGTGCTTCCTGTTGCAGTGTTAGCTGCAATTTTCGCAACAGTTTCAAAATCGCTTCCGGTTTTGCTTAATTCGATTTCATACTGGTTGCCTTTTGTTTCGTTTACAGTTGTCCAGCTAAGCTGAACATCTTCGTTCGTTTTACGTGAAGCCGCGAAATCTTTGATATCAGTTCCAAGAAGACCTGTAGGGCAGAAGCTGTAAGTGATACCAATCGTTACAAAATCCTGTGAACTTACAGAGAAGATGTAATTGATACTTCCGGTTACTGTTGTTCGGCCGCTTACTTTGTAGTTATACCGTACGGTTCCGTAACCAAGAAAGGGAACGAGGCTACCCGTAACATTCCGGCTCAGGTATTTTGCTTTCAAAACGGTGTCTGGCCCGATCGCAACAAAGTCGGGCCCGCTGAAGTACGAGCCATCAGATGCCGCGAGGTTATAAGGGCCATAGTTTTTTGTAAAATTGCTGCTGATTGGGGGTGTCAGGCCTGGTCCGGAGATCTGGTCTGTACGCTGATAGTTGATACGATAACTCACCGGATAGATTTCATCATTTTCCAAACGCATACGAACAACTCCGGTGATGTAAGAGAATACGTTCGCACACACCAGTTGACCCATATCCGGGTTGAACTGCATGATATCAAAATTCGTGGAGTCATCTATCGGTCTGATATTTCGCGTTTGCTGATAAGTGATTGTTTGCGGTACATTACCATTCTCACATAAACACTGCGCATTTAATTGGGACGGTAAGTAAAACAGCAGGATTGCTAATCCCAGGAAAGAGGGCACGCTTGGGTAACATTGTTTCATAGGTACTGATTTTACTGAAGAGATCGGATTTCGTTTCAAAGCTATACAACGAAAAAACGGTTCGCAACGTGTTATTACTTGTTTTTGCGTGACCGTATTTTCCGAAGCATTTTTTTGCCAAAAGGCAATCGTGTAGCTGATTGTACGTGTTTACCGCCTCTTTTTTCGGGCATCGAATCATGCTTGTTCTCCGAAAAACATACTTTTGCGTCTCAGCCTAAAACGCAGTAAGTCAACTCATAATTATGAAGCAATCAACTATAACCATAGATGTTTCCCTGGACCCTAACCGGGTTCCGGAGCTAATTACCTGGCAAGCAACGGAAAGCACTGCTGACTCGGCTCGGGCAGCGAAGGCTGTGATGCTTTCTTTTTGGGATGGAGCAGACAAGGCCGCACTTCGTATTGACTTGTGGACCAAGGAGATGATGATTGATGAGATGGGGGATTTCTATTTTCAAACACTGATGACAATGGCTGATAGTTTGAAGCGCGCAACAAAGCAGGATGAGCTGGCAGCGGATATGAAGAAATTTGTCGAGGACTTTTACCATAGATTCCGTGAAAATCTCTTAAAAGAAAACAAAATTTAATCGTCCATTCGTCGAAAAGTTTCGGCTGTTGACCGGTATTGCCGGTTTTTCGGATCAGAATTATCACATTTAAAGACCAAATATGAACCTCGAGCAACAAATAATGGGCGAATTGAAAACGGCGATGCTTGCAAAAAATGAGGCGGCGATGAGAAGCTTGCGCGCAATTAAGGCAGCAATCATCCTCGCTAAAACCTCGGAAGGTGCGGGTGGCGAACTCAAGGCAGAGGACGAAGTCAAGCTGCTGCAAAAGCTCGTTAAGTCACGCAAAGATTCACTGGAGATTTTCCAGCAACAGAACCGGGCAGATCTTGCGAAAAAAGAAAGCGAGGAAATTCAAATAATCGAGAAGTTTCTACCTGCCCAACTCTCCGAAGAAGAGTTAAAGAAACTGGTAGCGGAAGTAATTGCAGAAGCTGGAGCAACGAGCGCTGCAGACATGGGCAAAGTAATGGGTTTAGCGAACAAAAAGCTTGCAGGAAAAGCCGATGGTAAATCGATTAGTGCAGTTGTCAAAGAACTACTCACGAAATAGAAATGGATTCACCAATCATTATCGATGGTAATTGACATTGTTTTGCTGGTTGTCGTAGTAATGGGGATCATTAAAGGAATCCGCAGAGGATTGATCGTTGCATTTTTCTCGTTGATCGGGATTATCGTTGGACTTGCAGCGGCTATCAAATTGTCTGCATGGGTTGCTACGAAACTCGAATCAACGGTTAACATATCTGCCAGATGGTTACCGGTTATTTCATTTCTTATTGTATTCATTGCTGTTGTGCTCACTATAAGAGTCATCGCGAATCTTATTGAAAAAACAGTTGAGCTTGCCTGGCTGGGATGGGTAAATAAAGTGGGTGGCGCGATATTGTATTTGTTGTTCTATGTTTTCGCGATGAGCGTATTTCTGTTCTTCTTAACCCAACTTCAATTGATAAGCGATAAAATGATCAGCGAGTCCATAACTTATCAATATGTGCAGCCGTTAGGCCCAAAAGTTATTGATGGAATTGGGAGGATCGTTCCGATTTTTAAAGATATGTTTTCAACGTTGGCAGATTTCTTCGATAAACTGGCACCAAAAGGAAGTCAATAAACATGGCAATGTGATATTTGCCCTAAAACAGTTATTTTAGCGATTAATTGACGATTAGAATTACTATAGCCGATGGAATACGAGATTAAACAAGTAGATAAGTTTAAATTCATTGAAGAAGGGGAGGGGGAACCACTAATCTTACTACACGGGTTATTCGGCACTCTCAGCAACTTCAAAGATTTAATAGAGTACTTCCGCCAGCACTACAAAGTGGTTGTACCAATGCTGCCATTGTTTGAACTCGACCTGCTTCATACTTCAGTCGGCGGCCTCGAAAAGTTTGTTCATAAATTCATTGAAATTCGCAATTACGAGGGTGTTCATTTGCTTGGCAACTCACTCGGCGGGCACGTGGGACTGGTGCATGTGTTGAAACATCCTGAAAGAATAAAATCGTTGACGCTTACTGGAAGTTCCGGCCTGTTTGAGAATGGAATGGGGGATACATACCCAAAACGGGGCGATTACGAATTCATTAAGAAAAAGACCGAACTCACTTTTTACGATCCAAATACTGCGTCAAAAGAACTGGTGGACGAGGTCTATGAGATTGTCAATGTTCGGATCAAAGCCATCAAAATAATCGCATTGGCGAAAAGCGCCATCAGAAATAATCTTGGGGAAGAACTCAATCAAATCAAACAACCAACGTTATTAGTTTGGGGGAATAACGATACCATCACACCGCCTTTTGTCGGCCGTGAATTTCATCGCCTGATTCCTAATAGTGAGCTTCATTTTATCGACAAATGTGGTCATGCTCCAATGATGGAAGTGCCACATGAATTCAACCAGGTACTGCACAAATTTCTGACAAAACTGAACCAGCCCGCAGCAGTCGTCTGATAAAAGGCGTCTTATACCATTTCAGGGTCAGTAGTAACCATCACTGTTTTTGAGAACAAGAATTTCGGACGCATTAGCATCCGCCTAATCCTGTTAACCGTAAATATTTACTTGGTGTTAAATAGAGAAATTATATCGGCCTCGATACCCACGCTGAATGCTACCGATTCGGTGTTCCTCGCACTGGAAATGATGGACGAATTTCACGTCAATCAGCTTCCGGTTCTGGACAACGAAAAGTACCTTGGTTTGGTTTTTGAAGAGGACCTCATGAGTATCGATGAAAACGTTGCTGTAGCATCAGTTGCCGATCGCTTTTCAAAGGTTTCGGTTCGATCTGCAAGTCATTTCATCGAAGCGATTCAGACAGCGAACGACTATCATTTGTCAGTGGTGCCTGTTATAGAAAAAGAAGGTGAGTTTATTGGTGTAATAAGTGCCACAGACCTGTTACTTCATTTAGGGAAGCTGACAGGAGCGAGCGAGCCAGGAGCCATAATTGTCCTTGAAATGGAGCAAAGAGATTTTTCCTTTTCACAATTAAGCAAACTGGTAGAAACGAACGACGCACAAATTACCCAACTCAATACCTATTGGAACAACAGCACCGAGACTTTTTTCGTCACGCTCAAGATTAACAAGTTCGAAATATCTGATATCATCGCGACTTTCCAGCGATATGAATACCAGATCAAATACTTTTTTGGCGAAGAATTATACGAAAATGAGTTGCGGAATAACTTTGATCACTTGATGAATTACCTGAACATTTAGCAACCCATCTACTATCTTCGTCACGCATCATTTAAACAACCTGATTAGTTGAAACAGCAGTTTGCCGGAATGTGGATGGCGAAAAAATATTATCTCCTGATTGCCCTGTATGGAATTTGTTTTCAAACCTCTTTGAAAGCTCAACCTATACCACCTGACACTGCTTTTCAGGAGGTTTCGCAAATGAACCTCCCCGACAGCGTTGTCGCAAGAAAAAATTCCTCTGCTCCATTCGCGATTGCTGCAATTCATATAGAAGGCAATAAAAGAACGAAACCTTATATCGTCGCTCGTGAACTTCCCTTTCGTTTGGGTGATTCTGTTTATCTGCCCGACCTCGTCCAAGGTTTCGAAGTAGCCCGTCAACAATTAATGAACACAGCACTTTTTAATGAAGTGGTTGTTTCGCTTAAGGGTTTCCGTGGGTATGCTGTTGAAATTTTAATTGAAGTAAAAGAACGTTGGTATGTTTTTCCAATACCATACGTAAAGGCCGTCGATCGGAACATGCAGGAATTTATCAAGCAGGGTCTCGGCGTTGATCGCCTCAATTATGGATTTAAATTCAACTACAACAACTTTACAGGCCGAAATGACAAACTCCGTCTCTGGCTTATCACCGGGTATACGAAGCAAATTCAATTTGAGTACGATCAACCGTATGCTGATAAATCCCTCAAACATGGATACAGGGTCGGATTTCTTTACAGTTCCAATAACGAAATCAATTATGCGACGGTTGGGAACGAACAAAAATTCGCTGATACGCTGGGCCGCATAAAAAGAGTGTACGCACACGTTGACTACACCTATCGTCCGGGACTGAGGACATTTAATTCAGTTCGAATTGCCCTTGTTCAACAAGAAGTCGATAGCCAGATACTGGCGCTAAACCCTAAATATTTTGCATCAGCTAAAACGAAAATTACCTATCCTGAGATCTCCTATAATCTCAATTATTACAATGTCGATTATCGGCCTTATCCATTAACGGGTTGGATGGGCGAATTCAACTTTTTGAAACGCGGCTTTGGTGGCGAACTTGATATGTGGCAAATAGGAGGTAAGTACACACGTAGCAATAAAATTTCCAAGAAAATGTACTACGCATGGCAAACGCAAGGCGTTTTGCGTGTACCATTTGATCAACCTTTCGTGAATCAACGAATGTTGGGCTACGGTGAGCAATACCTTCGTGGTCTTGAAGATTATGTCGTCGATGGCGTTGCTGCGTTATTAGTCCGCCAAACGCTCCGACGCGAGATTATTAAGTTTAACCTGCGCACCCATCTTAAATCCAGATCCCATAGCAGCATCCCTTTTAAATTCTATGCAAAGATTTTTGGTGATTATGGATACGTTCACAACCCGATGAACCCGGAGAATTCACTTACCAATCGAAACTTATTCACCGTGGGCGGCGGATTCGATATGGTCACCTTTTATGACTTTATTCTTCGAGTCGACTACAGTTTTAACCAGTTAGGCCAAAACGGACTATTTTTACGCGTCAAGGGTGAGTTCTAATCGCCTTAAAATCGCCCACAAAACTTAATAATTAAGGATGAAAGTTGCAATATATAGCCGGGCTGTTGATTATGACCAACAAGGTGAAGTGCAACAAATGCTGGAAGAACTGGTCAATGAGAATGTGGAGACCATGATCTATCAGCCATTTTTCGAAAAGATACAGGGCGCGCTATTGGTATCGGGAGATTTTTCGGTTTTCAACAAAGCAGCCGATTTAGACGAATCAGTAGATTTTCTGATCAGTCTCGGCGGAGATGGCACCCTGCTCGACACAATAACGCTGGTTCGCGACAAAAATATTCCAGTGCTGGGGATTAATTTCGGCCGATTGGGTTTTTTGGCAAGCCTCGGCAGGGATGAGTTGCACAGCGCAGTACAGTCATTGCTGACGCGGACAATGATCACGGATAAACGATCGTTGATCCACCTTGATGCCGATATACCTCTGTTTGGAGAGGTTCCATATGGACTGAATGAATTCGCTATTCATAAGACGGATACATCCCCAATGATCAAGATTCATACTTATTTGAATGGTGAATTTCTGAATACTTATTGGGCAGATGGGTTGATTGTATCTACGCCAACAGGATCAACCGGGTATTCATTGAGCTGTAATGGCCCGATTCTTTTTCCTGACTCATCAAGTTTCGTGATTACACCAGTTGCGCCGCATAATTTGAATGTCAGACCGATCGTCGTCCCTGATACAAACATAATTTCGTTCGAAGTGGAGGGTCGGGCAGACCAATTCATTTGTGCCCTCGATTCAAGGAAGGAAATAGTGAATAAACAGGTTCAATTGGCCGTTCGGCGGGAAGATTTTACGGTAAGCCTGATCAGGCTCAATGAAAACAATTTTCTTCAGACATTGAGAAGCAAGCTTTCGTGGGGACTGGATACCCGGAATTAACAATGCCGAAATACCAAAAATCCAATCGCCGACGTTGACCAAATTATTATATTGCAGGGCTGATTTAAAAACTATCCAGCTGCCAAAAAACGACCTGATGATGAAAAATTTGATTGCGATAATATTAGTGGTATCCGGATTCATGACCACAACTCCTGTAAGTGCTCAGTGGGAAAGTATCCGCCAGGAAGGGGAGATTGGAATTTCAGTCGGTGCCGCTCATTATTTTGGGGACCTCAACACCCGGGCGAAAGTTAATCGTGCTAAGCCTGTAATCGGTGCTTTCTTTCGCAAGCAGTTTGGCAATTATGTTGGCCTTCGCGTTGGGGCGCATTTCGCACAACTAGGCTATTCAGACGTTTATAATACGCACAACGAATATCAACGCCGCCGCAATCTCAGTTTCAATACTAACGTGTTCGAACTCGCTCTACAGGGAGATTTCAATTTTTTCAAGTTTGTTCCAGGCGATCCTTATCACAGCTTTACTCCTTATGTGACATTCGGCGCAGGTATTTTTAGTTATGATCCTTATGCATTTCTCGATAATCAAAAATATTTTCTTCGTCCGCTCGGAACCGAAGGACAGGGCACAACAGCTTACCCGGACCGCAAACCGTATAACACGATGGCCTTTTCATTTCCCCTCGGCGTTGGTGCAAAGTATGCGATCAATGATCGGATGAATATTGGAATTGAAATCGCACATCGGTTTACTACGACCGATTACCTGGATGACGTAAGTGAAACGTATGTGGGGTCCGATAAATTTCCACCACTTCCAGACGGCAATCCTTCACCAGCGCAATTGTTACAGGACAGAAGTTATGAAACAGGTGATATTATTGGAATCGAAGGCAGGCAACGTGGACTGGCGAAACAAAAAGACCAGTTTGTATTTGCTGAACTTACTTTCT
>JACMLR010000106.1 GCA_014379515.1 Chitinophagaceae bacterium | reverse complement strand
TAGCCAAATTGCAGGTTTGGATTAAATTTCAGGTCACAGATAATAATTTCTTTTACTTCGGCACGAGCACTTAAAGCCCCTTTGCTGTATGCTTCGGCTAATCCAAAACAAAAACTGCTCTTGTTGGGATGGCCGTTTATGATGAGTATTTTTTTCATGATTTTATTGAACTTTATTGATCCTAATATTTATCTATTTTTTTCGTTCATTGTTGAAGATTTTTCTATCCAGTTTATTTTCCGCCTCATTAAATCGCATATGTAGATACAAGTCATACCTGCGAAACTTATTAGTCAACTACCGGAACCATCATAAAATTTTTAGCAATGCTTAGCTGTCGAAACGTAAATCGCTTTTTTATATGATGACCGGCAATCCTATGTAAAATATCCTTCAATGTTTCAATTACCTTTACGGTGTGGCCTCCTTTATTGATCATTACACATTCGGCCATGGCAGCGTGGGCGGCATCCGTTATTTCCGAACGGGTTGCAATGCCAGATTTATTTAAATTTTCCAGCACCTGTGTAGCCCACACTACAGGTACATGAGCTGATTCACATATCCAAAGAATTTCTTCCTGTATTTCGCCCATTCTTTCAAACCCTATTTCCACGGCCAGATCGCCACGGGCTATCATTACACCAAAAACAGGCTGTTGCATTCCACGAAGTAAAAGCCCAGGCAGATTTTTTACCGCCTGTGGCGTTTCAATTTTTAGTATGATATTCGGTGGCGTTGCAGTTATTTGTAACAGTGCCTGTTGCAACTCCGCCAGGTCGGTACAGTTTTTGACAAAAGAATACCCCACCATATCTGCATGTTTGCAAATAAAGGGAAGACATGCTTTATCAAAATCTGTGAGGGATGCAATAGAAATATCAGAATCCGGAAAATTGATACCCTTGCCATCTTTAATTTGATGCTTATCGGAAGAGATACGTATCAAACGCAAGGCCGCGCCTTTTTTTGTATTGCTTTCAATAATGCCCTTAATAATACCATCATCAATATACACCCTTTCCCCTTTTTTAAGCATGGCTACAATGCCAGGTTCATTGGGACTAATTACAATATCATCCGAATCATAACCGGCAGTTTCCTCTGCCAGCCAAATAAGATCACCTTCTTTCACTTTCACTTTACCTTTCTCGCTGCCTTTGTTGATTAGATTGGTTCTTATTTTTGGGCCGGCGAGGTCAAAATAGATTTTACAGGACAGGCCTGTTTTGTGGCAGGCACGTTTCAATTGATCGATTAAACGGATCCAGGTGGATTCCTCGTCATGGGCACAATTAATACGGGCCACATTCATGCCGACCAACAGCAATTTTTGAATTAATTCATCATCATCTGTAAACGATGCGTCGAAAGTTACCATGATAAATGGTATAACGGTATCTGTTTTTTGGCCAAATAATTGGCTGCTTTTTTCACGTATCTGGTGACTGCTATATTCAAAACTGCATTCATCCAATTCTTGAGGTTGATATATTGTGCCCAACTGCTGCAACACCGCCTGCAACTGCCTGTGGATATGGCTTTCTGAACTGGCCAATGATGAAAGCCCCTCAATATGTAGCGATTCCTGCAAGGCACAGATATCTTCGCCCCGTAGCGTTAAGTAATGGATCAGGTTTTTTGCAGCCGCCTGTTGTTGGATGTGGATGGTCTCTAACATTTTCTTCCTTTTTTCAACTTCGTGCAACATCTTGTTTTCATAAGTTGTCAGTTGTCGTTGAATTTCCTGTAACGGGTTGGGTATCATTAATAGTAAATTGTTTATGGAAAGTAATTATTGCATGTTACTGGGCGGAAAAGTTGATTTGCTTATCAGGTTGAAACACTGATATTTTTCATTACATTACTGTAGTAAAGTAATTTACCTTACCGGGCTTTATTTCTTTCATATATAATTTCATTTTTCTTTAAAGAAATTTCAAAAGCTGTTTTATAAAAAATATCGTGCCATATATCCTGCTGCTTAGATAAGGACCTTTCCAAATTTTTATCATTTCTATAAACATCATGTCTAAAATTTAGAAGCCCTTCACCGCCCACCCTGTTCTTCACTTAAATAACTTTAGTCATAAGGAAGGACCTTTGCGGTACTGTTGTACAAAGACAGTACTAACACCCTGTCGAGAACCCCTTTACCAATGCTGGATAGAAAAACATATCGGTAGGATAAACTGATACAGGTGACTGCCATCAGTTACATCTTTTTGCGATGTTTACAGGTAAGTCGTTGTCGTTTTTGAATCGAGAAGCTTTTCAATCATTTCTGTGGGATGCAGAATGCCGTTTCATTACGGCTGACAGCGCCTGTCGAAATGGTCATCACAATTAGTTTCGAAAACAAATGCAAAGCGAGCGATTTTGAAAACTACTTGAAGTCTGGATCAGGAAGAGGTTTTATGTATAAAAGATTCATTTGAAACCTTCGCCCACCGAAGCTTTAGCGCAGTGGGCTTCGCCCTTTTATTACTGCATCAAGTTTCCTGGAGCTACCGCAACGCACGCCCTTCCCATGAACACAGTCAAAAGCCTTTCAATAATGATCTTGCAATTTGTGTAACTCTTCAGTTCCGCCTCGGTCGTCATTGCGAGCCCCACATCACCCTCTAACCCCACCAACCACTTCCGTGGCGCGAAGCAATCACGACCGACTCTTAATGATCTTTTTAATCAACAGCTCTTTCCGACTCCGTGACACATTGATCGTCGCATTATCGCTCATGATTAAATATCCTCCTTCGCCCTTTACGTATTTCTCAATTTCATTGAGGTTGACCAGGTAAGAATTGTGAACTCTTATGAAAGAATAATCCTCCAGCATTTCTTCGATCTCTTTTAAATTTCTAGAAGCGGTCAGTTTTCTTTTGTCTTTTAGAAATAATACGGTGTAATTGCCCTCCGATTCGCAACGCACAATTGATTCGGCCAATATCAACTGAAAGCCTTCAAGTGTTGGTATCGCAATCTTTGTCATCAGCATCGACGGCTGTTTTATCTGATCAAGCAAAATTTGCAATTGTTGCGGCAATAAGATGGCATTTCTCTTCACTGCTTTCTGAACCGCTTTCTGCAGCTCTTCCCGATCGATCGGTTTCAACAAATACTCTAAAGCACTATAACGAATGGCCTTTATTGCATATTGATCATAACTCGTGGTAAAGATCAATTCGAATTTGATGTCGTCAACTTTTTCGAGCAATTCAAAACCGTTCATGAAAGGCATCTCGATATCCAGGAAAAGTATTTGCGGTTGTTGTTGTTTAAGTGACCCGATCGCAGCATCTGCAGAATAACAGATGTCTAATATTTTTATTTCCGGGCAATAGCGCTCGAGTAAAGTTGCGAGCGATTCACAACAGTCCGGTTCGTCATCAACAATGGTGGCAGTAATCATTTTGCTTCTTTAATTTCAGTCATACATATCAGTTAAAGAACTCGACTTTATTTTCAACAATACCTTTGTCCCTGTAACACCTCCTCTTTCATCTACGATGTCCTCTATGTCAAAAAAGGCTTTTTGATCTGTTGTCTCATTCAACAATGCCAGGCGTTCAACGGTGATCTGGATTCCCATCGATTTTGCTTTTTCAGCCGATTTACTTTTCATCAAAGCTGCTTCCGATCTTCCGATACCATTGTCGGAGATGATGCACGTCAGTATTTTTTCTTCGAGATTCAATGCGATATCTAAATGACCGGGACCTTTCTTATGCATCAACCCATGCCAGATCGCATTTTCAGCGAATGGCTGCAAGATCAATGGTGGTACGAAAATGGCGGATGTATCGATCGTGTTTTTGAACGTGATGCTGTAGTCAAAAGCACTTTTGAAACGAAGCCGTTCAAGGTCTAAATAATGGCCAAGCATTTCCAATTCTTTTTCTAATGAGATCATGGATTTCTCAGAATGTTGCAACGCCATTCGAATCAGCCGGGAAAATTTGGTTAGATAAGAAGAAGCTGCTTCGGTATTATTTATCAGGATATATCGATTAATTGAACTCAAACAATTGAAAATAAAATGTGGATTCATTTGCGCCCGTAGCGCGAGCATTTCAAGCTCACTGGCCTGTTGCTTAAGTTGCGAATGCTTTCTTTCACTTTGCAGTATTTCATTCTTTCGTTTGAGCGAAACACTTCTGAAAATAAAAAATCCCATTACGGTAATGACGACTAAACTTCCAATAAGAATATTTCTAATTAAAGATTCGCCATTTAATTTTTGTTGCTGGTAAGTAAGTTGTTGCTGTTTGATTAATTGATCCTTTTGCAATAAGTCAATTTTTGATTTTTGTTTTTCATCATTTGATCTCATTGCGGCCAATGCTATGTTGCGTAAGTATTGATCTTTCAGGATGGATTCTTTTAGGCCGATAAATTTGACGTAATATCGATAAGCACTATCAGTATTTCCACGGCGATCGTACAATTTCCAATACAATTCATAACAGTCGCGAATGAACGGCCGCGCTCCGGCTGCCGTCGCAATTGTATCCAGCCAACTCGTGTATGCAAAAGAGCTATCAACATTATTTTTAAATTCCTGGGCGCGTGCCATCGCAAGTAAGACCCTCATCAATTTGACTTTATCGTTTCCTTTTTCGTAAAAAGGGATGGACTCCTTCAAAATCGCGATCGCCTTGTCATAATATTTTTGCTTTATGTAAATCTCCGCAATTCTCATGCTGTGATCGAGCCGCTCCTTCTTTCGAATAATGGTATCAGCTGTAGCTGCCCGCACATAGTAAATGGCCTGGTTGCAATAGTAGATCGCTGAATCATGTTGTTCGGTATACTCATAGATTTGAGCCATCATTCGATGAAATAAAACAGGTTGATTATTCGATTTTGCATTCGCTGCAGCTTGTCGATAATAAGAAAGCGCTATTTCAACTTCGCCGGCATCTTTATAGAGAATTCCTGCATTTTGCGGCGCAGAAACCGAACCTCTCACATCATTTATTCTTTCACTGATTCGAATTGCCTGGGACATATTTTCGAAGGCTTTTTCGTTGTATCCCTGTGCGCTGTACGTGTAAGAGATCAGCCTGTAAAACATCCCCAGCCGTTCGTTGTTACCTGTTGCGATCAAATACGGAAGCCCTTTTTCGTATGTTTTCCTTGCTTCTTCATATCTAGCCTGGCAATGAAAGCTCCAGCCGAGAGGCACATATGTCCAGCTAAGTTCTTTCGAGGCATGCAGTTCTTCATAAATTACAGCCGCCTGGCGGACATAATATTCCGATGTGATGAAATCACTCCGATCCCGGGCAATTTCACCGAGGTTCTGCAAAGCAGCTGCAATGCCTTTGCGATATGCAATTTCCGTAGCCTCACGATATGCGGCTGAGGCAAATCGTTCGGCGCTATCGGTTTGCACGTTATGAAAAGTTCCTGCAAGCGCTTGCACATAATGTTCCAGGCTTAACTTATTCAAACAGTCAACCCGTTCCGTACCTGTCAGGGTAACCAACTTATTCTTTAGACTATCTATCTTATTGACCTGGGCCAATGACAAATGATCAATCAATAAAAACAATATGACACATTTGAATTTCATTGATGATTTATTGAGAAGGGGAAATGGGAAAAACTTTCTAATTCCTTTATTAAGTTATGTAAGAAAGTTAGGGCAATTATTTAACTTATTTGTGTGTCTCCGATCTGTACGGTTTTGATTCTGGAATCGTCATAGCTCTTGACTGTTACTAATTAAATCAGTCAGGAAGATTCCTGACTGATTTAATAATGCAAATTTCTTAATGGTTTATAACTTTCAACTTGTTTACCAGCTCTCCGATTTTAGCACCCTGAACCAACCCTGCTGCAATTGAAGGAGTATAGTGGATTCC
>JACMLR010000105.1 GCA_014379515.1 Chitinophagaceae bacterium | reverse complement strand
CGGCAATTCCATAGCACTCTGCATATTTTCTATAATCAATGGTTTCAGTTCATGTACTTCCGACTGTAACGCGTCGAACACAAGTTCATCGTGTACTTGCAGTACCATTCTGCTTTTCATGTTAGCCTTCCGCATGGCAGCATGAACTTTTTGCATTGCGAGTTTGATCATATCGGCCGCAGTGCCCTGAATGGGTGAGTTAATTGCATTTCGTTCAGCAAAGCCACGAACTGTGAAATTGGCGGAATTGATATCGCGCAACCAGCGCTTGCGGCCCATCAACGTTTCAACATATCCCATCTCCCTTGCAAAGTTGATAGTATCATCCATGTACTTCTGGATACCGGAGAATTGCTTTTTATAGTTATCAATGATCTCTTTTGCTTCCGACCGGGAAATACCAAGATTATCTGCCAGCCCAAAAGCTCCTTGTCCATAGATAATTCCAAAATTTACACTCTTCGCTTTATAACGCATTTCCTTTGTCACATCTTTTTCGTCGATGTTGTAGACTTTTGCAGCCGTAGCTGTATGAATATCGGTTCCGCCCCTAAATGCCGCACACATATTAGGATCACCACTTATCGCAGCAACAATACGCAATTCTATTTGAGAATAATCCGCCGACAGTAGCAAGTGGTTTGCATCGCGGGGAATGAATGCCTTTCGTATCTCGCGCCCACGCTCTGTGCGGACGGGAATATTTTGCAGGTTAGGATTATTGCTGGAAAGTCTTCCAGTTACTGCAACGGCTTGCGCGTAAGAAGTATGTACTCTCCCGGTTTTCGGATTAATCATCAGCGGCAACGCATCTACATAGGTAGATTTTAATTTCGTCAACTCGCGAAATGCAAGGATATCCGCGACGATCGGATTATTGGATGCCAGTTTGGTCAACACATCTTCACCAGTAGCGTATTGACCTGTTTTTGTTTTTTTTGCTTTTGGATCTAATTGAAGTTTTTCAAAAAGTACTTCTCCTAGTTGTTTGGGCGATGCCAGGTTGAAACGTACACCAGCTTGCTTGTAAACATTCTCTTCCGACAACTTTGCTTCTTTCTCAAGTTGAATAGAGTATTCATTTAAAAAACTTTCGTCGACGCGAATGCCCTCGAATTCCATTGCAGTAAGAACTTTTACCAATGGATTTTCGACTTCATAAAAAACACGTTCAACTTCTTTTGTTTTTAATTGTGGTAAGAAAACCTGTTTCAACTGAAAAGTTATATCTGCATCTTCCGCAGCATAGTCTTTAATTTTCTCCAATTCAACGTCACGCATTGTTCCCTGGCCTTTGCCTTTTTTGCCGATCAATTCGTCAATATGAACCGGTTCATATCCCAGGTATTGTGCACTGAGGACATCCATACTGCGCTTACCATCTGGCTCTAATACATAATGCGCAAGCATGGTATCGAAAATATCAGCCTTCAATTCTAACCCCTGCCATTTTAATACTAACATGTCATACTTCAGGTTCTGACCTATCCAAAGTTTATTGATGTCATTGAATACTGGTTCAAAATGCTGCAGGATCTTTTTTGCTTCTGCTGGATCCGAAGGAATAGGTACATACCAGCCCTCGCCGCTTTTCCACGAAAAGCTCATTCCTACCATCTCTGCCTGGTTTGCATCAAGTCCGGTCGTTTCAGTATCGAAACAGATTTCTCGTTGACTCATTAATTCTTTTACCAGTGCTTTAATCTCGGATTCTTCGCAGGCTGCGCTATACGTGTGTGGTGTATTACCAATATTTTTTGTTGCTGCCGGGGCTTCTATTATTTCCGGTTCACTGGCAATGGTTGGAGCAGGAGCTTCAACTATGTTTCCGAACAAATCAGTTTGTATTCCCTGTGGCTGTTCTTTTTCGATGACCGATTTTTTTGCGCCCGTCACCGGGAGAGCTTCTCCAAGTATACGTTGGGCAATCGTTCTAAATTCCAATTCGAGAAAAACATCCTTCAACGCTTCCTTATTCCATTCTTTTAACCTGAAATTCTCTTCCTGAAATTCAACAGGTACATGCGTAATGATAGTTGCGAGTTTTTTGCTTAAGATCGCGAGATCTTTTCCATTGCGAACTTTTTCACCCAATGCACCTTTTATTTTATCTGCATTATCCAACGCATTTTCAAGCGTGCCATATTCTGCGAGTAATTTTGCAGCAGTTTTTTCACCGACTCCTGGAATGCCGGGAATATTATCAACAGCATCACCCATCAGTCCAAGCACATCAATAACCTGCGCTACATCTTTAATATTCCATTTTGCACAAACTTCAGTTGGCCCCATAATTTCAACATCACCACCCTGGTAACCGGGTTTATAAATTTTGATCATATCACTCACTAATTGGCCATAGTCTTTATCGGGTGTAACCATAAAAACTTCATAGCCTTCTCTTGCTGCTTTTTGAGCCAGGGTGCCAATGATATCGTCGGCTTCGTATCCATCTAATTCAACAACGGGTATGTTGAAAGCTTCGATTAATCGCTTGATATCAGGAATTGCGATCGTGAGATCTTCAGGTGCTTCCTGCCTGTTCGCTTTGTAATCAGCAAAATCGGTATGACGTTCGGTTGGAGCGGAGGTATCAAAGCACACCGCCATATGCGACGGCTTCTGGTTGTTGATCAGGTCAAGCAATGTATTGGTGAATCCGAACTGGGCATTTGTATTTTTTCCTTTTGAATTTACACGGGGACTGCGAATAAGTGCGTAATACGCCCGAAAAACAAGTGCCATCGCATCCAGCAAAAAAAGTTTCTTACTCATCCCGCTAAATTAGGGATTTCCGTTTTTCGGCCTCAAATGAAAAAGTCATGCATTTGCATGACTTTTTCATTGATTACAGAGGTAAGCGTTGTTTATTAGGCCTGTCTTAAAAAGACTGGCACGTCGGCTATTGTTTCACGAACCGTATTGTCGCGTTGTTAGCACCATCATTGTACACGAGCGAATAAATCCCCGCCGGTAAACCTGACACGTTCAATGGATAATTACTGTTGCCTGGTTGGATTAAAAGTTTGCCTCCGTTCATAGACCGTCCCATACCATCATAAATATTATAAGTGATGGTTTTATTTGTTGTTGATTCTATTTGCAAATGTGCGCGGCCGCCAATCACAGGATTTGGCATCACCCGTACAATGAATTCATTTTTTCCGTTGCGATTCAGTGATACGATTCCGGAATACGACAACGGCCCACTCACTTCCTGCATTTTTAGGCGATAGAGTGCTTTTGCAGGCGGTAGCTTGTCATCAAATTTAAATGTCGATCCACAATCTGCTTGCGTTGCCATAATAAGTCCGACTGAGAAATAATTGATTCCATCTGTACTGCGTTCGATGGTGAAGTTTACATCCTCGGTGCAATCAGCTTTCCATGTAAGTCTGTTTACATCGTTGACCGCTGAACCTTTGAATGTAATAATATTTACAGGAAGAGCTGCAGCGGTTTTGCTTGCGATGTAGAATGATGAAGCGGACATCACGCTTGTTGTAAAAACCATATCACCTTCCCACAGTTCATGCGTTGATGGGATCGGCGTTGCTCCTTTTTCAATATCGTATTTACAAGTTTCGGTATTTCTAAAAATCGCCAGATCACTGAATGCAACGACTCCCGAGCCTGGAGTTCCTTTTAATGCATTGAACTCAGCAGCGCGAATATACAAGCGAACAGAAATTGGAGAAATTGGAGCGTTGGCAGGATTGATGCTGATGTTTCGATCAAGATAATAAACACCTTGTTCATCCTTCCGAACGGGACCATCATTCACAAAATAACTCACCGACACATTTCCAAGAACATTTCCATTTGCATTGATTTCTGCAACTGCTTCCCCTTCTTCATTTGTAAATTGTACCCAATCTGAAGAATTGGACGCATCGATGACCCTGCTCACTGCATTGGTACATGAACCCGGACTTCCCTT
>JACMLR010000104.1 GCA_014379515.1 Chitinophagaceae bacterium | reverse complement strand
TTCTCACATTCTGCCTCCTGACTCCTGTATTCTGAATTCTACATTGCAGCAAAATCACCAATGATCGTCATCTGGAGGTGAGGCATTTCGCACATTTTCCTATTTCGCACATTTCGCACATTCTGCCTCCCGCACGTATAACTTTTCTTCATTAACAAGTAATCCACCATTGCTTTTTGACCCGTCGCTGTAAACTAAAAATCAGTAGTTTCGCTACTTCCATCTATCAAAACGTCAACTCTGTTTATGAAGTTCATCGTGTCGTCATCGGCTTTATTAAAGCAATTGCAGCAGATTAGCGGTGTCATCAATTCCAACACAGTGCTGCCAATACTCGAAGATTTCCTCTTCGAGGTTGAAAAAGGTCGATTGACCGTTGTCGCAACGGACCTTGAAACGGTCATGAAAATTCAACTCGATGTTGAAGCTAAAGACACTGGCCGCGTGTGCATTCCTGCGAAAATTTTGATGGATTCTCTTAAGAATCTTCCAGATCAACCGCTCACTTTTAATATCGACAAGAATTTTGCTGTTGAAATCACCAGCGATAACGGTAAGTATAAAGTGATGGGCGAGAACCCGGACAATTTTCCAAAAGAGCCGGCCGCCGACGATACGACTTCTTTCACCATGACTTCAATCTCCCTTGTAAACTCAATCAATAAAACATTGTTCGCTGTAAGCAACGATGATCTTCGTCCGGCAATGACAGGTGTGTTTTTTGAAATGGATCCAAAAGGGCTACAATTTGTAGCGACGGATGCTCACAGGCTTGTACGATATAAGCGTACTGAAGTTAGTTGTCCCAAGACAGGCTCGATGATCGTTCCCAAGAAACCGCTGACGTTGTTGAAAGCAGCAATGCCTTCCAACGAAGATGAACTGACCATTAGTTATAATAATAATCATCTTTTCGTAAAGCATGGCACTACTCAATTAAGTTGCCGTCTTATCGATGCTCGCTTCCCTGATTATAAAGTCGTCATTCCCGCTGATAACCCATACAAACTCACGGTTAATAAAGCAGATTTTCAAAGTGCTCTTCGTCGCGTCAGCATTTTCAGTAATAAAAGCACCAACCAGGTTGTTTTGAATATTAGTGGCAGTGAATTGCAGCTGGCTGCACAAGATGTTGATTTTAGTTTTGAAGGAAATGAGCGGATGAAATGCCAGTACAATGGGGAAGATCTCCAAATCGCTTTCAACGCAAAATTCCTGATTGAAATGCTTAATGGCGCTGATAGCGACGATATCAATATGGAACTTTCAACACCAACGAAAGCTGGTATTATTAAACCAACAGAACAGGATGATAACGAAGAACTACTGATGTTGGTTATGCCACTGATGTTAAACAGCTAATCGGCGTCACGAAGATTTTATGAGCCGCTGTTGAACGTACAATCGTCTGATCAAACAGAATGGCTTGTTATGAGTTTTATCCTTCTCCGCACTTACGATCATTATATCGCCGCCAACCTCCACCTTCAGCAACTTGAAGAAGAAGGGATCAAATGTTATTTGCAAGATGAAAATACTGTAACGATCAACCCGGTATGGTCGCAAGCGATGGGCGGAATCAAATTGATGGTCTACGAAGAGCAATCGGTGCGGGCGCTGGAAATCCTGGCCGATATCGATGATCAGTACAAAAAGTCAATTGCCTGCCCGAAATGCGGCTCTCACGAGATTCAGTCTGTCACCGATCTGAAAAAACCATCGAGCTGGCTAACCGCTCTTAGTACCTGGTTGCTTGGAAGTTATGCAATTTCAACC
Source organism: Chitinophagaceae bacterium (assembly GCA_014379515.1). Taxonomy (GTDB): domain Bacteria; phylum Bacteroidota; class Bacteroidia; order Chitinophagales; family Chitinophagaceae; genus Endoryza. The sequence goes on along the minus strand of JACMLR010000104.1, from coordinate 4,079 downwards.
AGTGAGATTTATCGCTGTTCTTCCTGTGGTCATGAAATGAAAGAGCTGCCCACCCCTACCTTTCCCGAATAGCATTTTCATTGTACCTTTCCAGACTAATCGATTTTGTTGGAATGGAAAAGTTCGTTCAGTTTTTTGAACATATTCAGACCTGGCAGTTGTTTCTGTGGGTGGCATTATGGATTGGATTTTTCGGATTGATGGAAAATCTGGTTCCCGTATTCACGCACAAAAACAATCGATGGAAACATGCCGGTGTCAACCTATCGTTTCTGCTTTCGACAGCAGTGATCAATCTTCTCATTGGGCTTGCTACAGCCGGAGTTTATGTATTCATTCGCGAAAATCAAATCGGGCTTATCTATTTATTGAACTGGCCACTTTGGGTTGAATTGATCGTTTGTTTGTTACTTCTTGATTTTATAGGGATGTACTGCTCGCACTATGCCTTGCATAAATTTAAATGGATGTGGAAGTTTCATATGGTTCATCATAGTGACCGCCACGTCGATGTTACCACCGGCACACGGCATCACCCGGGTGATTGGCTCATCCGCGAAACCTTCGCACTTGTAGCCATCATCCTAACCGGCGCACCAGTTGCGTTTTATTTCCTGTTCAGGTTTCTCAATGTCATCTTTACCTACCTGACGCATGCAAATATTCATATGCCTCCATGGTTGGAGAAGCCGATCAGCTGGATATTCGTTACACCACACGTTCATAAATTTCATCACCATTTTGAAAGGCCATGGACGGACACTAATTTCGGGAACATCTTTTCAATCTGGGATCGTTTCTTTGGAACGTTCGTATTCGATGATGTTCGTAAAATTAAATACGGACTCGATGTTCTTGAAGACAAGCCAGACGAAGATGTGTTATATCAAATGCGACTACCGTTTGATAAAAGCATCAAAACTGATTATTAATTTTTGTTGATCTGTCCCTCAGGAAAACACTACCTAAATGAAGAAAGCCTCAATTGCATTTCTGTTTATTATTTGTACACTTCCGTCGCTTGCGCAGGAGATGTTTAAGACCGCCGATTCGGTTCGTAAATACAGGAACGTCCCTGGTTTGGTTTATGCCGTTTTTACAACTGATAGCGTCCTGGAGATTGCTGCAAGCGGAAATAAAAAGTTGCGCGTAAAAGATCCTGTAACGCTACAGCATCGGTTTCAAATCGGAGGCTCTACCACCATCTTCACCACGTATATCGCTGCGCGGATGGTGAAGGAAGGAAAGCTATCCTGGAACAGCACTATCGTAAAGGTCTTTCCCGAACTCGACGGGAAGATCATGAAACTCTATAATAAAATAACGCTTCAACAATTGCTTGGTGGCCGCGCGGGATTGCCGGCGTATGAAGATTTCAAAGAGTGGCGGGATATTCATTCACTTCCCGGAAGCCCAACACAACAACGCGTATTTTTTACGACTATGATGTTGAAGAAAAAACCTGCATTAATTCTTGACAGTTCCCAGGCTGTACATTCGGTTGCGTCAGTTGCCATTGCGGCTGCCATGTTGGAGAAAGTAGGCAAGAAGAGTTGGGAACAGCTAGTTGAACAGTACATTAATAAGGGACTAAACATCAAGGCTGAATTTGATTTCCCTGCATTGAAAGATACATCCCAGCCATGGGGCCATTGGGATAACTATTATGCGTTAACTGCGCATATTGATGATTATTGGGCAAGATTTTTTCCTCCCATCGCGCCAGCAGGAAATATAAATATTAGCATTGGCGATTATATTGTTTTTCTCCGCGACTACATGAATTCGCTTCGTGAACAAAAATCTGTTATTGGCACAGGGGCAGCACAGAAAGTAATGTTCGACAAACCCGAATATTCTATTGGATGGTTTAATACGAAATGGCGGAACAACAACATTGGTTTTATTTCTGGCCGTGGTGGATTATTCAGTAGCTATGTTGAAGTGATCAAGGAAAAAAATATCGGCATTATTGTTTTGTGCAATAGCGGTTCGGTCGACGGCCGGTCAGCGGCATCAAACCTTGCAAAATTACTTCGCCATCATTATGCGACGCAATAGTTTTACTGATACAGAATTCGCTTACGTGCATTAATGTGCGAAATGTGCGAGATATGCAAATGTGCGAAATTCATTTATTCGATCGGTCCGATAAGAATACAGCAGTTAGAATATTAACCATTGCTCCATTAGCCAGTCCAGAAAAAGAAAGGTTGATTCCCGGAAGGCATTTCGCACATTTCCACATTTCGCACATTCTCAGATGCTCTTCTCAAGCATTACCTTTGTAGTCTAATAAATCTTATGAGTAGAAGAATTGCAATGATCCCTGCGCGTTATGCTGCGAGCAGGTTTCCTGGAAAGTTGATGCAGACGCTTGGTACTAAATCTGTGATTCGTCATACTTATGATAATACGGTTGCAACCGGTTTGTTCGACCAGGTTGTAGTAGTCACAGACAGTGACCTGATACGAGAAGAAATTGAATCGAATGGTGGTCATGCAATCATGAGCCGAAATGATCATGAAAGCGGCAGCGATCGAATTGCAGAGGCCGTGATTGATATAGATACCGACATCGTGCTGAATGTACAGGGAGATACGCCGTTTATTAAAAAGGAACCGTTATCAAAGTTGCTTGACTGTTTCAACGATCCTTCGGTACAGGTGGCATCGATGATGCAAATCCTCACGAAGCAAGACGATATCAATGATCCGAATTTTGTGAAAGTGGCCGTCGACAAGAATATGAACTCCTTAATGTTTAGCCGTTCCGTCGTTCCTTTTCCGCGCGATACAACAAAACCTATTACCTATTACGAGCATATTGGTGTTTATGCATTTCGAAAGCAAGCGCTGCTTGACTTTACTTCATGGCCAATGACACCACTTGAAAGCGCTGAAAAGATTGAATGTCTTCGTTATCTTGAAAACGGCATTTCGTTGCGAATGATCGTCGTCGATTACCTTGGCGTAGAAATTGATACGCCTGCAGATCTTGAAAAGGCGGGAAGGTTGCTATGATTTAATTAACTTTCTTGTTCAACACGATTGCTTATGAACCAGAACAAGTTATTTCGCTATTCAATTGTCGCAGCTCTTGCAGGTTTCATTTTTGGTTTCGATACTGTTGTTATTTCCGGCGCAAATCTTCCAATCAAAGAACTTTGGGATACTTCCGCATGGTTTCATGGCATATTTATAATGTCAATGGCACTTTGGGGAACTGTAGTTGGCGCAATTACCGGTGGGAAACCCATTAACAAGTACGGCCGTAAAAAAGTACTGTTGTGGATTGGTATTCTCTATACCATTTCTGCATTTGGAACAGCGTTCGCCCAGGATCCTTACACGTTTTCAATTTTTCGTTTTATCGGTGGCATAGGCATTGGCGTTTCCTCAGTTGCAGCGCCGACATATATATCTGAAATATCAACGCCTGCCTATCGGGGGCGATTGGTAGCAATGTACCAGTTCAATATCGTCTTCGGAATCCTGATCGCATTTCTTTCAAATTATTTTCTGCAGGGCTTTGATGGTGCGAACGATTGGAGATGGATGCTCGGCGTCCTTGCAATCCCTTCATTAATATATACTGTGATGGTGATGGGTGTACCAGAAAGTCCGAGATGGTTATTATTGAAAAAGAATGATCCCGCAAAAGCAAAAGCAATTCTCGCAAAAATCGGAATTGCAGATCCCGAAGCTGAAGCAAGATCGATAATGGCCGCGAATGCAACATCACCAACTGCAAAACACGAAAACTTTTTCAGTAACAAATACAAAACACTGCTCTGGCTTGCGTTTTTCATCGCCTTCTTCAACCAGGTATCAGGTATCAACTTCATTCTTTACTATGCACCGGAAATCTTATCACGTGCAGGTCTTGCAGAAAAAGATTCTCTACTAAACTCCATTGCAATCGGCGGTACAAACCTGGTATTCACCTTTGTTGGTTTGTTTTTGATTGACCGCCTGGGACGTAAAACACTATTGATCCTGGGATCGATCGGGTACATCATAAGTTTGTCGATGGTAGCGTGGTGTTTTTATTCTTCAGCCAGCCCTACATTGTTGTT
>JACMLR010000011.1 GCA_014379515.1 Chitinophagaceae bacterium | reverse complement strand
TTTACCTCGAAGATTTGGTTGTGACCGAAAAAATGCGCGGAAAAAAAATTGGTAAATTACTTTTCGATGCCCTGATTGAAGAAGCTCAAAATAAAAAGTTTACTGGAATGCTTTGGCAAGTTCTTGATTGGAACGAACCAGCGATCAATTTTTATCGCAAGTATTATAATGCAAAATTTGATGCTGAATGGATTAACTGTTCACTACCGATACCTATCACTAGCTCATAAAATCAACTAATGCTTTCGGCCTGAACCGTTTTATCAATCTTCAATACCAGTCCTTGCAATACTTTGCCGGGACCAACTTCGGTAAACTTCGTGGCGCCATCTTTAATCATTGATTGAACGCTTTGGGTCCAACGCACAGCACCAGTTAGTTGATCGATTAAATTTTGTTTGATTTCCTCCCGATCATAAACAGCGCGGGCAACAACGTTTTGATAAACGTGCGATGTTGGTTGATGAAACGTTGTTTTGTCGATGGCTGCTTTCAACTCATCTTTTGCAGGCGCCATTAATGGTGAATGAAACGCACCGCCAACGGGAAGTACTAAGGCACGTTTCGCGCCCGCAGCTTTCATTCTTTCGCAGGCAATTTCGATACCTTTTAATGAGCCACTGATCACGAGCTGGCCGGGACAATTATAATTAGCAGGCACAACGATTTCGTTTGTTTCCTCCTGAACCTGCTCGCAAATTTCTTCCACTTTCTCATCAGCCAGCGCTAATACGGCGGCCATTGTCGATGGATTTTGCTCACATGCTTTTTGCATAGCACGCGCACGAACAAGAACTAATTGAAGGCCATCTTCAAAACTCAGCGTTCCGTTTGCAACCAATGCAGAAAACTCGCCGAGAGAATGACCCGCAACCATATCCGGTCTTGCGGCTTCAATGCTCTTATATGAGATCACGGAGTGTAGGAAAACAGCTGGCTGTGTAACGTTTGTTTGCCGGAGATCTTCTTCTGTTCCGGTGAACATAACGTCGGATATGCGAAAACCCAAAATTTCATTTGCCTGTTCAAATAATTTCTTGGCAAAAGCGCTGCCTTCGTAATGATCTTTTCCCATTCCCGGGAATTGCGAACCCTGACCCGGGAACACAAATGCATGCTTCATATCAACTTGGGTTTAGAGCGACAAAAATGCCACAAAGACTTTAACTAACCAAAATCTTTGTGGCATAACTAAGGATGAAAAACTTAATGATTGGTGGAATTAATAAGTTTTAAAAACTCGCTTCTCGTTGAGTTTTTATGAAACTCCCCGAAAAATGCGGAGGTAGTTGTTACTGAGTTTTGTTTTTGAACGCCGCGCATCATCATACAAAGATGCGAGGCTTCGATTACTACTGCTACTCCAAGCGGATTCAACGTATCCTTTATTGCGTCGAGGATTTGCGTTGTGAGCCGCTCCTGTACTTGTAACCTGCGCGAATAAACATCGACAACCCGAGCCAACTTACTTAGCCCAGTGATAATGCCATTTGGAATGTAAGCGATATGCGCTTTCCCAAAAAATGGAAGCATGTGATGTTCGCACATGCTATACAGCTCGATATCCTTAACCATTATCATTTCACTGACGTCTTCATGAAATTTTGCTGAGTTAAGAATCGCATGCGCATCGAGCTCATACCCCTGTGTCAGAAATTGCATTGCTTTAGCCATTCGCTCCGGAGTTTTCAAAAGCCCTTCACGGTCAGGATTTTCACCGAGAAGCGATAATGCATTGCGATAGTTCGAACTTAATCCCGCGGTTACATTGTCATCGAACTGTTCTGATTTTGTATAGCCCATAATTGCTTTATAGATGTGGGTTGTTAATGCTTAGACAGGATACTCAACAAAATTTCGTTCGGTTTCATACAATCTGACTTTCACTTCAAACTTTGAATCGAGTTTTTCCCGAAGGATATTGAAAATTACAATGCAGATGTTTTCAGCTGTAGGTATCAGGTTTTGAAAATACGGAACATCGACATTCAGGTTTTTGTGATCGAATACATCGATAACATGTTCTTTGATGATATCGCTCAGTTCTTTCATATCCATCACATAGCCCGTCCGCTCGTCGACAGAACCGGTGACCTGGATGATGAGGTCATAGTTATGACCATGAAAGTTTGGGTTCGCACATTTTCCAAAAACGGAAAAGTTCATTGCATCATCCCATGAGGGATTGAACAATCGATGGGCTGCGTTGAAATGTTCCTTTCGGTATACGGCGACTTTATTATTCATAGTTCACACATTGCAATTTAAATACCCGATCACTTTTAGTCCGTCATTTACACGACACCGGTATTCCAGAAAACAACGTCCAAGCGATCGACAACGGTCCGGATCAGAGACTTAACACTGTCAATTGCGAAAAGTTTAAAAGAAGGCCAAATTACAGTTTTTTGTAAGAATCGTTGCAGCGCAAGATGTGGGTTTGTTATTCGCATTGCAGATATTTGCATGATGAAATTATTGATCGTTTCAGCAACGGAGATGGAAATCTCCTCCACCAGGGGCCATCTTGTTGGGCTTAAAACGCTTGTCGAAGGAAAAGATTGGAAGGTTATTATTTCTGGCGTAGGAATGGTGGCAACAACGTATTCAATTTTAAAGGAATTGCAAGAATCGAGACCGGAGTTAATCGTTCAGGCTGGAATTGCGGGAAGCTTTGTTGAGCAATATTTACCGGGATCAGTTGTAATTGTGCAAAATGAATTTTTTGGTGATGTCGGTGTGTTGGAGCAAAATCAGTTTAAAGACGTCTTTGATTTAAGATTGACAGACCCGACAGAATTCCCTTTTAAAGAACGCGCACTAACTAATCACCACATAAATAAATTCGACAACCTGCAACTTGATGCTGTGAACGCAATTTCCGTGAACCAAATAAGTTCTTCCTCGTTATGGATTGAATCCATACAACGCAAATACATGGTATCGATAGAGTCAATGGAAGGTGCCGCATTTCATTATGTATGTTTGAGAGAAGGGATACCTTTCCTTCAAATACGGTCAATCTCGAATAAAGTTGGTGAACGAGATAAATCAAAATGGAAAATGAAAGAGGCGATAGAATCGTTGAATTTAAAAATCGTTGACCTAATTCAAACGATTTTATGAAACTAAGTATTGGCTTCTCCCCTTGTCCTAATGATACATTCATTTTCGATTCGCTGGTAAACGGTAAATTAAAAATGGATGGGCTGGAGTTAGACGTGTTCATGGAAGACGTTCAGACACTTAATAATTGGGGAATTGAAGGGCGTTTAGATGTTTCAAAAATAAGTTACGGCGTATTTCCATTGGTCACTGAACAGTATTCTGTGTTACCTGCTGGCGGAGCAATGGGGAAAGGAGTGGGACCGCTATTAATTACAGCATCGCAGGAAACGATAAATGTTGATAATTCGGTTGTTGCAATCCCCGGCATCAACACGACTGCTCACCTATTATTTTCACTCGCTTATCCGAATGCAACGAATAAAAAGTTTTTACTTTTCTCTGAAATAGAAGATGCAGTGTTGAATGATGAAGTGGACCTGGGAGTAATTATTCATGAAAACAGGTTCACCTATTCAGAGAAAGGATTAAAGAAAGTTGTGGATCTCGGCGATTATTGGGAGAAAGAAACTGGTTTACCAATTCCGCTCGGCTGCATTGCAATGAAACGCTCAATCCCCGTAAATGTGCATCAAAAATTGAATTCGCTTATTAAAGAAAGCATCAATTTATCTTACCAAAATTATCCGCGAATCTCAAATTATGTTCGTGAACATTCGCAAGAAATGAGCGAGCAGGTAATGCTTCAGCATATTGATTTATATGTAAATGAATTCTCGCTCGACCCGGGGGATACGGGGAGAAAGGCGGTTGCTAAGTTGATGGAGATATATGCTTCAATTCACGGAAAGCAAGTTGCGAAAAGAGATCTGTTTTCACAACCTGTCTGATTTGAGCGCTGCACTATAAACTTCAAGGCACCTTTTTCTTGCGAACTCGTGCTCTACTATCGGTTTCGGGTAAGTGAATTCCTGGAATTCAGGCACCCATTTTTTAACATAGGTTAGTTCAGGATCAAATTTTTTTGTTTGGAGGTAGGGATTGAAAATTCTGAAGTAGGGAGCCGCATCACATCCGCTCCCGGCAGCCCATTGCCATCCTCCGTTATTGGACGCAAACTCAAAATCAAGTAATCGTCTTGCAAAATATGCTTCGCCCCACCGCCAATCGATTAAAAGGTGTTTACAAAGAAAAGAGGCCACGACCATCCGCACACGATTATGCATAAAGCCTGTTTCATTGAGCTGTCGCATACCGGCATCAACAATGGGGTAACCAGTTTCGCCATTACACCAGCGCTCAAATTCTGTTTCGTTATTTCGCCATTGAATATGATCGTAGGCGGGTTTAAAGGCCAAACCTTTACCGACGTGGGGAAAGTGCCACAATATTGCCTGATAAAATTCACGCCAAATCAATTCATTCAGATAGGTTTCATTTAATGAAGATGCGATGGTTGCCAGGTTGCGAATTGATATTGTTCCGAAACGAAGATGCACACCGATTCTTGAAGTACCCTCAATGCCGGGAAAATCACGCGATTTGGTATAATGTTTAATTACTTCTGTAGACGGATCGACGGATGGAACTGGCCGTACATTCGGTTCAAATCCCAAAGATTGCAAGGTTGGAATTTCAATAGGACGTTGAGAAAGAAAATTATCAAAATACTTTTCAGTTGGATAAGACTGCAGAAAAAATGAATTTACGTTCGACTTCCATTTTTTGCTGTATGGTGTGAAAACCGTGTACGGCTTTCCATCATCCTTCTCGACTTCGCTCTTTTCAAATATCACCTGGTCCTTACTGGTTTTAAACTCTTTTCCCGCTGTCTGTAGTAACCCTGCGATTTGCTTATCTCTATCGATAGCATATGGCTCGTAGTCGTGATTTGCATAGACGATTTGAACGTCGTATTGCGTTAATAATCTTTCGAAGGTTTGCTTCGGGGTCCCGTGAAAAACATGTAACGTAGATTTAAGGGCAACCAATTCATGCTGCAATTTTTTAATTGCTTCATGGATGAATTGGACACGTTGGTCGTCTTTATCTTCCAGCCCTGATAAGATTTCGGTGTCGAAAATAAACACGGGCACAACAGGAATATTATTCCTTAGTGCATGATAGAGACCGGCATTGTCCGAAAGGCGGAGGTCCCGTCTAAACCAAAAGATATTTACTTGTTTCATTCTAGTGAAAAACAACAAGGTCAGCGATAATTTGTTTAGAATAGCGACCTATAAATTTGAGCGGATTGGTAGCTAGAATATGTTTTGTCTTCAAAACTGCCGACCCAACGTAGACCAAACAGAGCGTTGGTTAAGAAAAGTTCGTCAGCCTCCAAGAGTTCTTTTTTGCCGAGTGGCTTTTCCAGACAATCAGTGCAAATTGATGCAAGTGGCGCAGCCATTATTTTTTGCAACAGGTAGCGTCTCATCACGCCGGCAATGCAACCCTCAGTAAGTGGAGGGGTGTACAAGATGTTGTTTTTTATCCAAAAGACGTTGGCAATGCTGGCATCACATATTCGGTCGTGATTATTTAGAACGAGACAATCATCAAAATGATTTGCCTTTGCATGCAAACCCGCAAGTACATAAACCAGGTAGTTATTACTCTTGATATTGGCGAAATCATCACAGCTTTTTTTCGCGTTTGGAAAGATACCAACATGAAGCCCCGTCGGATTGAGTGAGGTATAGTGAACAGGTAATGCTGATACTTCAATGAGGAACTGAGTCCGGGATTGTTTGTCGCGCAGATTCCCTTCTCCCCGGAATAAAGTAACCCGGGCACGGACGTCATTAGTCAAATTGTTTAAGTCGCACAGGCTACTGATAGCAGTGTCCAGGTAATTGGAAGTCATGACTGGCGGAATTTCGAATTGCAGTTGTTGCAATCCGGAAAACATTCGTTCGGTATGAAACGGAAGTAATGGAATCGATTGACCCGTGACACGAATTGTTTCGAATAAGCCGTCGCCGTATTTAAGACCGCGATTGTTTGCTGGAATGATCGGGGTTGATTGATCAATTATTTGCCCGTTATAGTTGATCCAGTTTATCGTCATTGGTCAAAGTTCAAGAAAAACAGAATAAAAAAACCCCTCGTTGTGAGGGGTGGGAAGAGCTTATAAACTTTTATTGATGTTGATCGATGATACCGTTTTTAACAGCGTACATGACGAGACCGGCCATGCTCTTTGCACCTGTTTTAGTTTTTAATTTATCTCTGATTGCTTCAACAGTTCGCGGACTGATATCAACGATGTCTGCGATTTCTTTCGTTGTTTTTTCTTCGCACATCAGTTTAAGCACACGCATTTCTTTGTCGCTTAAGTTGACATCTTGTGGACCAGCGATGTCTGTTCGCTTTGTACGAATACCTGTTAACAGTGCCTTATTGGTTAATTCATTGAAGTAAAACTCCTGTTCGTAACAAGTTTTTATTGCCTGGTAAATAGTTTCTGAATCTGAATTTTTAGTTAGATAAGAATTAGCACCGATTTCCATGAGTTTGCTGATCATTGAATGATCGTTGTGCATGGAGAGGATAATCACTTTTGCATCTGGCCTAAGTTTCCGAATTTCTGGAAGCGTTTGAATTCCATCCATAATTGGCATCTGAATGTCGAGGAGAATAACATCCGGTTCGATGTGCTTTAATAGATTTAGGAGTTGCATTCCATTATCAGCTTCTGCAATGAGTTCTACATCTTTTTTGACAGCGAGTGCAGTTTTCACACCAGCCCGGAAAAGGGCATGGTCGTCTGCTATTGCTACTTTAATGGGTCTGTTTTCTGGTGGTTTCATACGGTTTGTATTTTCATGATCCTGCGGTAAAAATGGTAAATTTTTGTGATAAGCACCATAGGATATTTACGAAATTATACTATTTCGGAATATACTATTCACATAATTTGATTCGTGGATATACGAGGAAGAATTAGGAAAAGCACTTAGTAAGTAGTCGATAATGTACGCGTTTAAACGGAAATACCGAAGCCTTTAAATAGGGCAATTGTGCTCTTGTCTGGTGACGTGAGAGTGGGTATTTTTGATATAGAAGTTGATTGACGAGGAATTAGCACCTCAGACCATTCCAATGTCCTTTCGATTACCGTCCAGAAAGAATTTCAATATTCTATGAAACCAGCAAAGTCCAATGTCAATCAACTTTCTTTCAAAATCCAAATCCTCCCTGTTCGAAAAATTTCAGCCAACATACCACTGATTAGGAGCTGATCAAGTCCTGTGAAAACTAAAGCATCTTTTTCCAAACCGTAGAGCTGACAAGGGTAACCTGGAATTGTTAAAGGAACCTTTTAAGCCTTATCCATTTTTTGAAGTTCTTTTATATAAGATATTGCGCCTGCTTTTGAGTTCGGACAACAGCGATGTAGCAAGAATAACCAGTGAGGATTTTAGCAGTTGGTTTAAAATTGATTAGTGAAAAACCGGGGTTATTTTTTAGGTTTATTAGTGGTGTCCCGACAAAGTCAAAGGCAGGCTTTTTTTTGCCTTTTCGGTAACAAAAACAGCGGGCGACAGACCTTTCTGTTCACCCGCCGATACTTAACGCTATACCTCAAAAAAGCGATGATGTTGTAAAGGTATTTTCTGCCAGCGCGCTCTCAATGATCAAAACACGTAGATGTTTCGATGTTTTTCTTTTAATAACCCATTGAGTAGTTAAAGGTGAATTGGTACACTGGAATTTTAAATGCTGGAATATTAATGTCTACATAACGGTAGTAATAACCTTTGATCCCGACGACACGACTAATCTCCACTCCAAAGCCGATCGAGATTCCCCACAGATGTGATTTAGAATACACGTTTCCGAGATATTCACGCAGGTAATTGTTTACTGCTGTAATTATCAACCGTGCAGATAACCAACTGGTACCAAGATTTTGAACTCTATTCTTTTCCCACGCACCTGTTTTTACAACCATTCCAACGTTGGCAAAGCTGTTCATAAACGAGATCGTTTGTAACGACTGCAGATTTGTAAAACTCAATAATCGAACTCCTGCCTGGTATTGGATACCGATTTTCGTCAGTTTGACATTTCGTGGATTATTATAGTTAAGTGCGTCAAAAGACAGGTTGAAAATTCCGCTCAACGGATTTAGGATATTCAGAATGAGTGGTTCGTTTGACCGTTGAGGTCCGGTAAAATTATTCGCTGAGACACCGGAATAGATCGAGACTGGTATCATGAAACTTGTTGGGTTGCCGAGGTACAGTTTGAACAGCCTGGCCGAGGCGTTCATTTGTCCATAATTTAATACGTCGATGAATCCGTTCGTCAGCAATTCTGGTCGACGGGTTTTTGGGTCAGGATAAGGCTGATAGAAAGAAGAGGCAAGCGAATCCTGTGCGTTTGTATTCGGCTGCAGAAAAATGAGTGCAAGCAGGAGGATCATCACAAATTTCATTCTCACGTTAAAAGGATTCAGAGTAATAGAAAATTCTGCCTTGCGAACGATTACCAAGGAGTACAAGCGGCTTCATGCAGAACAGGCGCTTTCGGAACTGTTTGCATTACAAAAACAAGACTGCTTTTCCCTGGTTGTTAAAAATAGTCTGCTATCGTAAATGGCTACTCTATATCCTTAGAGACAAGCTGGATATTGCTTCAAACCGAGCACTCCGGTGGTAAAAATCAAATTTACGTTCGCCTATCGGGCAATGCCAAGTGAAAAAAACCATCTATTGAGGTGTCTTTCTCAGAAACCAACCAATACCACAGAGCGTTTTTGCCTAACAGTGAGGTTTTTCTTAAAAATTATGGGAATTTCAACATGACTTTGATAGCTAGAGGAAATTATTTTGAGTATATAATAACCAATGAAAGAATTTTTAGAAGCGAGTCGTACTTACTATTACACAGATATTTTGATGATTCTTTGTACATCAATTTGTGTAGTAGTTAGTGTTAAGAACCGAGATCGAGCTGTAACTCTAAAATACCTATTCCTATATCCGACAATGGCACTAGCACAAACTCTTTTTGCCTTTGTCGTGTGGTACTTTTTTGATGTTGATAGTGTTCAGTTTGACCTCCAACTGTCAATCTTTGCCAACATCTTCCTGATTTCAGAATTTGGCCTATTGTTTTATTTTTTTTATGCAACAGTAAAAACTGCGATTTTAAAAAAAGCGATGATCGTCATCCTATTAGTATACGTTTTAATCATTGGATATTTTTGGGTCCTAAAAGGTCGCTTTATTGTCTTTCCGTTTAAACTTTACTTAGTTCAAGCCATATTTGTTAGTGTCATTTCATCAATTTGCATTGCTGACTTATTCCTCGATAATCCAAAAACTCAACTATTAAATCAACCATCCACTTGGATAGTGGCCGGTTCTCTTCTATACTTCTTGACCACTGTACCGTTATACATCGTTAAAGAATATTTTCTAGACAAATATGATGTGGTGAAAGAGCCCGGTTTATATTCGATAAATTACTTGTGTTATAGTATTTTTTTTCTCTTAATTGTTAGAGCCTTTTTATGCAAACCGGACGAGACACAGTCATT
>JACMLR010000103.1 GCA_014379515.1 Chitinophagaceae bacterium | reverse complement strand
GATTTCCTGCAAGTCGAACCTGATGCAACTTGATTTTGCTGCGCAGATCTAAATCTGAAATAGCTGAATGTGCAATCATCACTCAACTGAGAGCGTCATGAAAAATAATACCTAGAGTATGTCGTTCGCCTGTTCGAACCTCACTAACACCATGCTTCATATTTACACGGTAATAACCCTTCGAACCTTTGACGGGCTTAAAGTTTGTCGTGAAAATTAGCAGGTCGCCTTTTTTTGGTGTTAATACAGTTGCCTTCGATTGTGCGCGTGGTGTTTGTTGTGTCAGTACGAACTCACCCCCGGTGAAATCCTGATCTGGTTCATCCAAAAACAACACAATCTGAATAGGAAAATAAATATCTCCGTATAAATCCTGGTGTAAGGTATTGTGTCCACCCTTTCCGTATTTCAATATTAATACAGTTGCTTTAGATTGATTGTTCGAATGACACTCGGCAAGTAAGTCTTCGTGAGATAAACTGAATTGCCGATCAATCCCCAGTGACATAAACCAGTTGTTGGCGATTGGTGCCAGGTATGGATAAATCTCCTGGCGAATCGTCTGAATGGTTTCAGGCAAAGGATAATTAAAATATTTGTATTCTCCCAGTCCGAAGCGATAGCGCTCCATCACGACGGTCTTTCTATAAAGGGTCTGGTCATCATAATTTTCTTTCAAACGCGCACACTGCTCGGGGGATAATAATTGCTCGATGACTGCATATCCGTTTTGATTCATTCGGTCGGTGATTTCAACCCAATCCGTACCCTCGATCTGCTCAATAATATTTTTCATGAATAAGATTTTATTGTCCGGAATTTACTTTGGCGCTCTCCCACCCGATAATAGCTGTCTTGCGGGTTTGGCCCCACATGTAGCCCCCGAAAATTCCGGTTGATTGGATCACGCGGTGACAAGGAATGAGGAAGGCAACGGGATTACTACCAATGGCACTGCCAACTGCTCTCGATGCTCCGGGACTACCAATCTTTCCAGCAATCGATTTGTAAGTCGACAAATTTCCGAGAGGGATTGCCAACAAACTCTGCCAAACCCTCAATTGAAAATCGCTTCCTTTAAGATGCAATTTTATTTCGTTCAGTTTTGTCCAGTCATTCTGAAATATGAACAAGGCATTCTGCTGCAACAAATCAAGCTTACGTTGGAAGGATGCATTCGGAAACTTAAATTGCAAATCGCTCAGGGCCTTTTGTTCGTCGTCCTCAAACGCCATATAACAAACACCTTTTGCTGTAGAGGCAACAATTAAGTTTCCGAAAGGGCTTTCTGCGAAACTGTAATTGATCAATAAATTCTTACCACCATTTTTATATTCGGATGGCGTCATTCCTTCAATATTTACAAAGAGTTCATGAAGTCTGCTCGTACTTGAAAGACCCGTTTCAAATGTTGCATCAACTGTTGTGGCCGTTGGATCTTCAATTAATAGTCGTTTCGCATGTTCGACGCTTATATATTGAAGAAATTTTTTGGGGCTCGTACCAGCCCAATCGGTGAAGAGTCGCTGGAAATGAGCAGGGCTCAGGTGAATCTTTTCCGCAACCTCATCGAGGCCTGGTTGATCCTTAAAATTGTTTTTGATGTAATCGATCGCTTCTGCGATTCGGTTATAGTTTATTTGATCCTGTGTATTCATCGCTCATTGATTTAATGATACAAAGGTGGAGAGAGTTGTGAACATTGAAAATCCGGATCATGCTAACTTTCAAGAAATGAAGAAAAACGCAGACGGAGTTTTATGGTTAGAATTTAATTGCAAGACGCTGCCGAATCCTTGAGCCAATTGTGATATCTACTGGTGATGATTCTCAATTGAGCTGGATTTATTTTTTTTACTCACTGAATAAGTACTCATTCTACTTTCAATGGTGGTCCTACAACCTGCATTTCATTATCGGCGAAAATTTTTGCGATTTCGGTTGCTGACGGCTCGTGCTTAAGCGCGGCCATCGTTACAAAAAATTCTTCAAGCTTTCCGGCGGGTTGAAGTATAACAGTCATTTTTCCTTTTTCTGAAATCTGCGTCCATGCGTGAGGAACATTTCTTGGAAGAAAGATGCGATCGCCAACTGTGATATCAAACAAATCATCGCCTACTTTAAAACGATAAGAACCTTCATGCACCTGGAAAATTTCGTCCTGGTTCGGATGGACGTGAAAAGGTGTTCCGCGCCCCTTCGACAAAGATGTTTGCTCGAAGATCGCGAGTTGACCATCTGTATCCTTTCCGGAAATTTTTACATCAAGTATGTTGGCGTTGACTCCTTTTAGCTGAATATGTCCATGAAATCTTCCTTCGCCAGAAGCAATCTTGAAAGCTTTGCTTTTCCGTTGAATTGTTTTTTTTAATTCAGAGAATGCGATGAGTGGGCTGGCTGCGATAGTAAGAAACGAGGCGATGAATTTATTTCTTAACATCTTTCAAAAAGTTTTGATAGATGTCAAGATATGACTTCCACTCGAATTTTTTCGTATCAGTTGCGGGCATCCTGGCTGATATTTTGGTCCACTACAAATTCCAGGTTGTCTACTGTCCCCAAAAATGATAGATGTTCAAATCGCGGCCATCTCGGCTTATCGACACAAAGCCTGTTCGTTCGGTGGCTGCGGTATCTAACACCCAAATCCACCCGGTTTTGAAAATAAAAACCTGAACAAGGCTATCCTTTGACACAGGTAACATTTCCTGTTTCAATATACGCAGTGCCCAATCATCGGCATTAGTAATTTTATAGTGCTCTGTCTGATCACCATGTGCGGCGATTGTTATGCTGTCCAGCAATTCCCATCCGTTGCTCTCAGCAAATTTTATCACTTTATCGCGAGTAAAGATTTCAAGCCCCTTGGTTTGATAATTCAACTTTCTGTGTCCGCCCCACGGTCCTTGATCACTTGAATGTGAAACACGTAGATCTTTACGGAAGTTTTTCCAAAATCCGGCGGGACTCGCTTTGTTGCACGACACACAGAATTGTAATGTCAGTGCAACAAAAACGAGGAACGCATTAGAATTTAGAATTAGGCGGTAATTAAAACGAGTCATTCAACTTGTCTTTCGTTAGGAACAAGGTTGTAGCTATGCGATGGACGCCTGCACGATTTGTTCAATATCAATTTTCTTCATCGTCATAAATGCTTTAACAGCTTTGCCCGATTTCTTTGGATCGCTCATAATTTTACTTAGCATTCTTGGTATCACCTGCCATGACACACCAAACTTATCCCTCAACCATCCACACATACTCTCATTGCCACTTTCAGTTAGTCTCCCCCAGTAATAATCAATCTCTTCCTGGTTCTCACAATGAATGGTCAATGAAATTCCTTCAGAAAAATTGAACTGGTGAGCATGTGCACTATCCATGAACATGAATTTCTGACCACTCAATGAAACTTGCGCGTGTTTTACTTTGCCTTCCTCATCGGGAGATTCGTTTGCACCATACTTTAGAACGCCGTCAATCGATGGATCCTTAAAAATAGTGGAGTAATGATCGATCGCCTCCTGGGCACGTCCATATTGATCGCCTACAAACATCAGGGAGGGTGTAATCTTTTGGCCTACGTCGGAAATTTTCCCTAGTGCAATTTGCCAGGAGACGCCAAACTTATCTGCTATCCATCCGTATTTCTCGCCCCACGGATACTTATCGAGTGGCATCATAATTTTTCCACCTTCGCTGAACGACTTCCAAATGTTATTTAGCTCTTGTTCATTTTCGCAGATATAATAAAATGATATCGACGCATTCGGTTGATAGATGGGACCACCATCTAACAAAATCAATTGCTGACCTGAAATGGAAATTTCAGTAACGATTGGGGACTGCGATGTGATCTTTGCATTTTCAAAAACAGCGCAATACAATGTTGCCGCTTCTTGAGCTTGTGCGTTAAACCACAAGCAAGGTGTTATTTTCTCTTTCATAATTGAAATATTTTATTTGTACCTCAAAATTATTCACCTCACTGAAATTGAAATAGAACAAAACCGACAACTATTCAGTTTTTGGCTTCAGTCCGGACCTGAGATAAGCGCCCGGAGTAATTTCCGTGTATTCCTTAAAAGTACGATTGAAATGGCTTTGATCGGCGAAGCCATTATCATAAACAACATCGGTTAGTTTATCATATTCTCCTTCTTTTAACTGATCAAAGGATTGATGAAACTGGCAAATTCTCCTATATTGAGCCGGAGAAATACCAACAAACTTTTTAAACATCCGCTGCAAGGTTCGTTCTGTAATATTTAGCTGTTCCTGGATAGTTGTAAGACTTACTACGGTATCAACGAGTAGCTGATCAGTTACAGTCTGAATGATTTCACATTGTCGTCTATTGCGTTTCAGCTGTTGAAATAAAAAATCATTGAGTACATCCGTGTGAGAAGCTGTAGCATGAGTTTCGCGAAGCTGTTCATGCAGAGATGTTGATTTGGATTTCATCAGATCAAAAAGGTCGATTGGTTCTTTCAACAACTTTGACGCGGCCAAATTAAATATCGCCGGCATCGCAAATGGTTTGAAAAAAAAAGTAGTTATACTGCTGCCATCAGTTAGGTTGAAGTAGTCGCCGGGAACGGATGTTCCGAATAGCATTAATTCAATATGTTGCGGCTGATGATCCGGGTTAGTCTCCGTTTTACAAACCATGGCGGGCATACCATTCGTGAAGATCGGAAGATCGCTCGACGTTGGGAAGGCAGCGGTGTCGATTTCAAGAATCGTTCTAACATAAGGAGCGAGCACTGGTATCGGAGACTGATAGCGATAAGTCATCAAGGTCAAATATATTAGTATTGTGGATGAAAGTCGCGGTTTGTAGTCGGTTCGGAACTCCCCCCGGTTCGGAACCCTCGGCGCTAATCAGTGCAAATCAACAAACTAGTTTTCAAAAAATGAAGGAACCCCTGATACTCGGGTCTAAACCGGGTGCGATAATCCGAGTGCACCATCAACTGTTGACGTGGTTTTCTATTGCCATTTGCTTCAACTGTTACGATGAATCGGCATGTAGCGATTCTGTCGCTTAACTATATGCTGAAGTAAAATTATCGCCAGCAAGGTGGGCAGTAGAAAAGGATAAATATGATCAATGGAAAAAGCTTCTTCCGAATGATCAATAGAAAGGTTAACATAGGTCGTAATGTAGCCCGCAGCCTGAACTATAAGGACTATTGCGGCAATTCTCAAGAGGAGTAGATTTTGCCTAATTCTTAGGTAAACCAACGGCAGACAAATTATGCCAACGAATGAACTCAGGCAGAACAGAAAAACGAATGAAACATAAAAATAATTTAGATCAGGTTCGTATCTCCAACCCTCTGATCGCGACATTAGCCATAATATCAGGATTGACACTAATGCATTGAAAACGGCATATGGTAGTGCGATGTATTTCATCGTTGTGCTAAGGTAACGCTTTGAAAGAATGGCAAGAGGGCGATATTCGCCATATCAATTATATCAATGCAATGCATTCAACCGATATCAAAATGCCTGCTGGAAATGGCATTACTTGGGGCGTGCTTCGCGCTGGTGGATTTGTAGGAAAGAATTCGGTGTATATTTTATTGAGGATGGCAAAGTCGTTGCCGGTTACCATGAACACGGTCGTTTTAACTACTTTCTCTATGCTACTTCCAGCTTCTTCTACAATCGTTTTAATATTTTCAAACGCTTGGCGGGTCTGCTCTTCAAAATCATCACTAACAACTTTCCCAGAAAGATCAAGGCCAGGTGTGCCCGATAGAAAAATCAAATTGTTAGCAATCACTGCTTGTGGGAAAGCCTGGCTCATTCGTGGTGCCTTCGCCGTATTGAAGTTTGTCTGTTGTTGCATCTGTCGATTTTGAATGAAGATCAGCAATTATCCGGTAAAATCTCGCTGCTATCAATCATCCCTCTCAACGATGAACCTATTTACCCGGTTGCTTTTAACTTAAGAAATTGATTAACATACCGTCCACTAAGCGATATATTTGGTTGCCATATTCTATATTCTCTATTCTCGGCAACCGGCTTGCATTTGCGGCTGGTGCCATTGCGTACGGCGATAAGAAAGTCGTGTACTCAGGACCGGTATATTCCAGGTTGGAACGTAATAGAAACAAAAAGGTCGTCTATTTCACCAATACCGGTAAAGGAGTTATTAGCAGCGACGGCAATGCGTTAAAACATTTTGCGATAGCGGGAGATGACAAAAACTTTCGTTTGGGCAAACGCTGAAATAAATGGTAATAGCGTAATCGTGTGGAGTGATTGCCACGCCCGCCGCATCAACTTGAGGCTGTTTGACGCTGCAGGCGGGCTCGCAATGACGCAGGTTCGCAAGACGCAGGTTCGCAATGACGGCGTGGCCGAAAAAAAAACAAATGGAACGAATGAAAATTATAATGATCTGTTGCTTGCTCACAATGCAAATCAATTTGATGGGGCAGTCAAGCGTGGATTCACCTGGAGTTAAACATGTTAAAGGATTGAAAGATTATTATAGTGACTATTTTATGATCGGTGCGGCCGTAACTCCGCGATCGTTGATTACGGATGAGAAAGACTTGATCCTTCAACACTTTATCAGCATTACCGCTGAGAATGCAATGAAGATGGGGCCAATTCATCCCAGGGCGAATGAAT
>JACMLR010000102.1 GCA_014379515.1 Chitinophagaceae bacterium | reverse complement strand
GCGCGTTGATCGCAATACCAATATTTCTGAATTCTGCCACGTTATCGATTGTCAAAAATGTAATGCGTTGCTCCGTATTTTGTTTTAAGATCTGCGCGATCACATCATTTGTTACCGTATAATTGATCGTTGTCGTAAACTGTCCTTTGAATGAGTGACGTAATTCAACATTATGAGCAAACTGTGGTAATATGTATGGATTGCCTATCCGGAAAGTCAGCGAATCGAGGAACCAGGTAAATGGATTGAGGTCCTGGTAATTCGGCCTTTCAATTCGACGTCCATAAGAAAGTGTAATCGTGTGATTCTTGTTTGCTTCGTAATTGATGAACGTTGTTGGAAAAAGATTTGTGTAATCTCGTCTAAAGGTCGAATCGTTTGTAACCTGGTGTCCTTCTGCCACGGTGTTTTCCAGGCGAAGTCCTAGTTGTGCACTCCATTTTTTCCATTTCTTGTTAATCTGTGCATATGCTGCATTGATATTTTCTTTGTAAACGAAATGGTTCGACCGGCTATCTTTCACCCACGCACCGTTCAAATCACGCGAGTAGTCGACTTCATTATCGTTTTTCACAAAGCTCGTTTTAAATCCAGCCTCGAAGCGCATCTCTTTTTTTAATGGATGTACGTAGTCCGATTTCACGGAATAAATATTGATAACGCCGGGAATATCTCCTCTCAGCATCAATCTACCAGTATTGTTTCCCGCGCCATCATAAACATCGGTGCGAAGAACAGTTTCCGATTTATTAGAGTAACCGATATAATCGAAGTCAACCGTTAATTCACGACCTGTAGAATCAAACGTGTGTTTATAATTTAAATTCGATGAATAATTGAAGAAGGTTAGATTGTTCGTTGTGATAGACTTTAAGACAGATTCTACAGATCCATCTGGGGCGCTGATTGTTTGAGTACTTACTGGTTTAGGAAAACCCCAGAATCCAAAGCCATTAAGAACAATTCCGAATACATTCTTTTTATCAGCATAAAAGTCCAATCCCAATTTGACTGTATGATTATTATTCAACCCATTGAACTCAGTGTTTGAATTAGAGATAGAATTGAGAGTGCCGTTCTTCTCGTAAAACTTGCGTTCCATTGTCATATCGCTCCTGCCTTCCCGGTAATTGTAATTGTAATTTCCAAACAGGTTTAGTTTGCCTTTGCGATAATTCAGGTTTACACTTGTAGTAGACCTCAACGGAGCGAGATAAGAATTCCCCCTTTTATAATAGCTGATGGTACCTCCTGTGGTAACGCTCCCGTTAAATCCATCCGCCCGGCTTTTCTTCGTTTTAATATTTATTACCCCGGAGTTTCCGGAAGCATCAAACCGCGCCGGAGGATTCGGCATTATTTCGATTTGATCCAAAGCCGACGCCGGCAGATTGCGTAACACATTTGCAAGGTCAGTCGCAGATAGATAGGTTGGTTTGCCATCCATCATCACAATTACTCCCTGTTTTCCTTTTAAACTGATAACACCATCGTTATTGACAGAGATGCCCGGCGATTTTTCCAACACTTCCAGGGCACTGGCACCCGCATTTGTTGGGGCAGCTTCAACATTGATAACAGTTCGATCGATTTTATTCTCGATCAAAGGACGCTTGCCGGTAACCGTTACTTCCGCCAACGATTTATCGCCCTTTTTTATAACGAACGCCGGCAGTTCCAACGATCGCTGTTCGCTTAATTTTACCGGTTCACTTTTGAACGCAGAAAACCCGGCAACTGAGACAGCAATCAGGTAGTTGCCATCTGCAAGTTTGTCGAATTCAAACGAACCTTGTTTTGTTGCAATGGTGACCTTAACAAGTGCGCCGTCTGGTGAGCGATTTAGAGTAACGGTGGCACCTTCTAACGTTTTGCCCGATTCATCTTTGATTGAACCGGAAATTTTCCCGCTCCTCTCTTGCGCAATGGTGGAATTTGCGCAAATGATTAACAGGATCAACACAGTGAAGAGTTGTTTCATGGCTATACTTTATTGTGTAAAAAATTGATCCGTTGCAAAGGTGATTCAACGCGATGAAACAAACTGTTCGATTATGATAATCAGGGTAATTTGATTGTAAAGGGCGGTAATAGATTATGGATACACGAGCGGGATAAATACAATGAGAACGGTAAGAAAAAATAACAAATAATTTTGTTGCCGGGGAAGAACAAAACTTAGGATGACTATGGCCGTTATAAAAAGAAAGGGCCCTGTAGAAACAGGGCCCGTTAACCAAAACTAACTGCTTATGAGAAAAACTGTATGACTATTTAAACGAGACTTTCAATGCATATAACTTACTCCACAACTAACCAGGTACGCTAACAAGATCGATATGAGTATAATTTTTTTCATGACCTGGTATTTTTACTTTCATCTTCTGCATTACTATATATAAGACGCCGAGAGAGGTTGAAGGTTACACGGAAATTTGTTAAAAAAATTGAAAGAAAAGTCCACCGAAGCTTTAGTGTAGGTGGACTTTTCATGGTTATACCAGCTCTAGATTAATTTCCGCCGTCCACTTTAATCCTGTTCTGTTCATCACTTGCACTACTTGCTCTTTTCCTTGCATTGTTCGCCTTTCCTTTGCTGAAGCGGTAGGTAAAATTTGCACTCACAACTCTTGACTCCCGCGATTGTTGGAACGTTGCGTCAATATTGCTGAACTTACTGCTTCCGTCAATTTTCTGCGTGTAAAATGCATCACGAATACTAAGTCTCACTGATCCTTTACCTTTCATGATTTGCTGGCTGATACCCGCATTTACCATCCCAAAGCCTTGTATTTTAAACACACCATCTACACCAGGAGTTCTATAAAAGCCACTCACTTCTGCACTAATCGTTTTACTAAGCTTGATTTGGTTTGATAAGTTGAATTGACCTGTTGTTGCCCCAAGTTTTATCTTGTCATTATTGACGATTCCGGTGAACTCGTTGTTATAAACATTCGCCCACAAATTTGCAGTCCACCATTTCGTAACAGGTACCCCCGCACTCACTGAAATTCCGTATTGACGTTGAGTCGCAATGTTCCTCGGTATCACAAACGTTTCGTTTCTTTCAGCATTCTGTTCCAACACCTCGGTGATGATATCCGTCGTGTTTGTATAGTTCAATGTTGTGGTGAAGGTGCCTTTGAAAGTGTGACTTAATTCGATATTATGAGCGAACTGAGGTTTCAGATTTGGATTCCCCTGTTCGAACGTATATCTGTCAAGAAACAAAATGAAAGGGTTGAGATCTTCATAATTCGGCCGCTGGATCCGGCGCCCGTAATTCAGCACAAAACTGTTGTTCTTGTCTGCAGTAAACTGTAAGTACGCTGTTGGAAATAATTGTACATAGTTGCGCGAAAAAGATTCGTTGGTAGATACCTGGTTTCCTTTTGCATTTGTATGTTCCAGGCGTAGGCCGAACTGGCCGCTCAATCTTTTTGTCAAAGGGCGACTGTAATTAGCATAAGCGGCATTTACATTTTCCTGGTAAATAAAATGATTGCTTCTTCTTGTGTCGTGAACATCCTGACCATTCTGAATACTATCATAAGAAGCATTGTTATCCGTTTTTACAAAACTGCTTTTAATACCTGCTTCAAACTTGGCGCCTTTTTTCAACGGATGAACATAGTCCACCTTTGCACTATATATATTAATGTTCTGAGGAAGATTTCCTTTTAAACTATCCGGAACTTCCGAAGCCTGACCCCCAGCATCGAAATAAGAATTTATCAAAAGTTGATTATTCTTACTCCGGTATCCAAGGTAGTCTGCGTCGGCTGTAATTTCACGGCCAGTTGAATCAAACACGAAGCGATAGTTCAGGTTGGTACTGTAATTTTTCCAGCTTCTTTCATTTCTTGTATTTGCCCGAGTAATGCTTTGTAAAACTTTTGAAACATCATATATATTAACATCACTGCTGTTACGGAAAGTTCCGGGATTGCTAAATCCACCAAGCACCACTCCGAACGTTGACTTTTTAGTTGCATAGAAGTCCATACCGACCTTTGCATTCATCGATTCGCCGTGGTCACGCATTCTTGATTCCTGCTCGAAGTGCGATTTTAATTCTTTCGTGCCGGCATCCATGAACTTGCGCTGGATATCGAGGTTGTTGAAATTCTGACGATAGCTGTACCCAATATTTGTAAATAGATTGATCTTGTTTTTACGATAATTGAAATTCAGCGACTCATTCAATTTTGGATATTTTCCCTGGCCATAACCCAACGACAAACTACCATTGTATCCCATCGTTTTGGTTTTCTTTGTTTTGATATTAATAATACCGCTGTTACCCGCGGCATCATATTTTGCAGGAGGGTTGGTCATTATTTCGATTTGGTCCAACTGAGACGCATTCATATTGCGAAGTAAGTTGGCGAGGTCTGTTCCAGACAGGTAAGACGGACGACCATCAATATAAACTGTCACACCGGCCTTTCCTTTTAAACTGATATTACCGTCTTTATCGATGCTGATACCAGGCGATTTCTCCAAAACTTCCAGGGCAGTTGCGCCGACGTTTGAAACCGCCGCATCCACATTCACTATCATCCTGTCAAGTTTCTGTTCAACAAGAGCTTTTTTACCGGAAACGGTTACTGCCTTCAAATCCTTACTTGCGGCAGTCAATGCGAAAGCGGTTAATTGCTTTTCTCCCCCATCGATCAATATAATTTCACCCGAGCTGGCTTTTGCAAATCCAACCGCTGAAACGGTTACAATATATTTTCCTGGCAAGGTGGTAAAAGTAAAATTTCCCTCTTTTGAGGTCACTGTCAGTTTAACCACAGCAGAGTCGCTGGAACGCAGCAGGGTCACTGTCGCGGCCTGCATTGGAACATTAGAGCCGTCGTTTACGTGCCCTTTAATTGTGCCTGAGTTTGACTGTGCAATGCTGAACAACGATACGTTTAATAGCAAAAAGACGATCAGCAGAGTTGGAAGATGTTTCATTTTATAGATCCTTTATTTGATGTGTACTTGGTTTCGATTATTACAGCCCGAAAGTAGGTACTATAGAATACCTAGTACATTGTTTTGTGCCAGAAGGCCAATTCCAGTGATGTTCGGCTAAATCGATGACAAGAGTGTGACGCGAGCGGATGAATTTCGTTACAGCTGAATGAGCCGTTTGGGATGAAAGGCAAATAATCTGTGACTAATGGAGAAAATCCTAGATCGTGGCCAAAAGTTGATTGAAAATGATTGTTAAGCTGAAATTGTCCTGGCTTTATTCCGGAGATAGAAATAAAGGATGATGCCGAAGATGACCATTGAGGTTGAAATCAGCTCAGCCTGAGTTGGATGGAATCCAAAAATCGAGTAGGTCGTATTCACGCGGATTTTCTCAATTAAAAATCGCTCGATACCATTCACGATAAGATACACAGCGAATAAGGTACCGGGAATACGAAGGCGTTTTCGAATCGCCCAAAGGAACAGGAACAAGATAACACCCATAACCGTTTCATAAAAAGGAGTTGGAAATACGGGGTTTGGTAGTTGACGGCAATACTGTTCTTCCGTACAGCCTGCAATTGGAACGCCGCTACTAATTACATTGTGCGGATAATTGAAGGCGACCATCCATGTCGGAAGCCATGACGGCCCGATAACTGCTTTATGCGGAATGGTTGCCGAAGAGTCCAGCGTGCTAAATTCATTTTTATAATACGCAGTATTGGCGTTAACTACGCTATCGAAATGTTGAGGTGTAGTTCGGATCACTTTCGCATCAGGGGTGTTGGCATAGGCACTATTTAAAATGCCCCAATCGCCGTCACCACTGACCTGGCAGCCGATCCTTCCGATCGCATAAGCAATCATCAAAGCGGGTGCAGTAGCATCGCACAAATGTCTAAATCCAATTTTATGTTTCCGGGCGTACCACCAAATAGCAACCGCGGCACAAATCAATCCACCATAAAAAGTAAGACCGCTAAATGATAATAATGCTTCAATTGGGCTTTTCCAGAACTCATTCCAATTCTCCAGGTTGTGAAAAAGTTTAGCACCAAGAAATCCGAACAGGGCGGCGAAGATGACAATATCCCCTACTCTATCGTGCGGCCAAATACGAATCGTTCTTTCCTCAGGTTTAGCGAGTTTACGTTTGTTTTTTTCGAACCATTTTAGCACCGCAAATACGGTTCCTAACGCTAAACCAACAGGCCAGTTGCCCTGGGATGAAAACATGAAAGCTTGCGGATCGGACGCAGCACCTTCTCCCGACAAAAACAGGCCAACAAATTTATATCCCAGCAGAAAACCTAAAGCAAAATTTAAAAAAATCTCAACGAAACTCGCGGGTTTACCAATGACGATTTTTACCTCCGTCCCAAACAATAACCCTTCTGCTTCTTTTCTGCGCAATTCCCTCACCAGGATGAATGCGGCAGCAAGAAATGCAATGGCGACAAAAAAGCCG
>JACMLR010000101.1 GCA_014379515.1 Chitinophagaceae bacterium | reverse complement strand
GATGAATACACATCGTTTGTTCATTGAGAACTCACGTGTACACGCAACCAATATCATAAGATCAATCAAGAAAAATCGCCGCCGCCGTTAACAAAGCTTTGTCCTCAATAGCAGAACAGGCCTGTTGATTTGAGGAAATTTTTGCTCAATGGACGCTCGCTCCACCATTTATCCGCAGTGCTGCTAAGCATTGTTGCCTTAATAAAACTGGGCTGCTAATTGCATAACATAGTGCTAATAACCTAAGCCCGCATGCAGAGAGTAAAACATATCATTACAAAAGCTACAGATGGACCTCGCAGAATCATTACAAAAGCAACCGATACACCCCGGAAACGATACATTGGGCTGATCGTGCTTCTTGTACTGGGAGGTTTGGTGGCCGGTGGTTGGTTCTATTGGGATGCCAACAAGAAATCGATCATTAAAAATGAACTGGATAAAAGTATCCAAAAGAAAACGCATGGTTTGTATACCCTCGAATATGAAAAGTTCGAGCTTGATGAGGTGGCAGGTTCGCTCGTAGTTACCAATGTTAGGTTAGCATACGACAGCGTTATCCTGGATAGTTTTGAAAGGGCCTCCAACGCACCTTCGATCCTGGTTAATGCATTTATTCCGCGGTTAGCAGTAAGCGGGGTTCAAACGCCGCAGGCGTTGATCGATAAAGAAATTGTTGGAGAACGCCTCGAACTTTTTGATCCCGTCATTCAACTTATCTATACGAACAAAGGAAAGGACTCCGTTCGTCACGTGCCCACAAAAGAAGTGTATCGCAGTTTGCTTGGCGGATTAAATATGATCCGAATTTCAAAGATTGATATCCAGCGCGCGCAATTAAGTACACGGAATATTAATAACGACGACACTGCACTGAACGTCAAAAATATTACGATTGGCCTGACCGACTTGCGGATTGATAGCACAAGTAATGCAGATAGCAATCGTTTGTTATTCGCGCAAGCAATTAATCTTACTGCTGAGAATATAGAATGGACGAATAAAAAGAAATTATATCGGTATGAGATCCGGAACGTCGCACTTAATTCAGTCGACCGAAATATTACCATTGGAAAATTTATTATGGATCCCTTATTAGGCGAAGATGCGTTTATGCGCCGCGTCAAAACGCAAATAGATCGGTTCGATGTTTCGTTCGATAGTATTCGCCTGCGCAATGTCGACTTTACCCATTTGATGGATGAATCCATTGAGGCTGACACATTGCTTCTTCATAAAGCAAATGTCAAAGTTTATAAAGATCATGGACAGCCCCGGGATAAAGTAAATCGTATTGGAACCTTTCCCCATCAATCTTTACAAAAACTTCCTGTCACGATTGATATTCGTAAGGCGTTTATATCAAACACTTTTGTAGAGTACAAACAAAACACTCCGAAGAGCGGGAAGAAGGGAGTTGTACAATTCTACAATGTGAACGCAGCAATCAACAACCTCACCAACAAAAAGGAATCGATTAAAGCAAACAACATTTGCCGGGTCGATACTCGTGCGATGTTCATGAACACAGCTGCTTTAAAAGCCACTTTCTATCTTAATCTCGCATCTAAAACGGGTGCATATACAATCGATGGTAGTCTCGGTGCTTTTAATGCTGAAAAAGTAAATACCATCAGTGAACCTCTTGCAGCTGCAAAAATTGAAAAAGGAACTATCAAGAGCCTGAAGATGAAATTGACCGGCAATGATTATTCCGGCAAAGCAACGGTGACCGTTCTCTATGATGATTTAAAAGTAGCCGTACTCGAAAAGGATGAAGAAGAAAAAGGCAAACTCGGTAAAAAGAAATTCGCCAGTTTCGCTGCAAACGTGATCATTAAAAATGCAAACCCTGGTAGAGACGGTAAGGTTCGAACAGAAACAGGAACGTTTAAGCGCGACACAAACCGGTCTTTTTTCAACCTTGTCTGGAAATCCTTATTTGTTGCAATTGGTCAATCGCTTGGGGCACCGGTACGAAATACTCCAAAGGACTAATTCGCATATCAATCACAATTCTCACAACAAATTTCTGGCGCAGCAACAAGCCTAGACGTACGTAATATCCTGTATCGACCTAATCCTTGCGAAAGCGGTCGTTCAAAATCAACTGCGAAATCAGGTTTATAAATGAATTGATCATAACGAGGCATCATTTCAACGGCGAGCACACTCAATCCAACTTCACCGTGTAAATTGAATTGCTTCAACATGGCGTCGATATCATCATCCGACCAACCGCCCTGGCCGGTCGCCGGAAGATCAATTGTTGTTGCCATACTATTCGCCTGTACCACGGACATGAACGGTCGCTTTTCAAGAAATGAAGCGAGCCGGATATGATCATCCTTCTGGCGATACTCCAACATTGTTTCGCCGAGTAAGATGTTGCGATTTTTCTTTCCATCGGCTTGCTTTACCTGCGCATAGAGCATGCACCAAATTTCGGTGCGTGGCGGTTTTGCTACAACTGTTTTTCCATTGAACACGGCAGTTGCATAATGAGCAGTGAGGTAGATGCCATTGTTGTTTCTTTCAACAAGGCACTTTAATGGTGGTGCAGGATGTTGAACGCTATTGAGTCGCGTTGGATGCCCCCACCGGCCTTCGGCAGTTGACCAAATTCTATCGGTATGTCCTACGCGTAATTCATAACCAAAGAACCCGAACAATTCGGGAGATTCGGCATGCAGACCTTTTGGCCATGGTAAAATATAGTGAACGGGAGAAATTTGAATGAGCGGAACACCAGGTCCGGATGTTTCCATTTCCATTTGTTGCATGTCATCAATACCAGCATTATCGTTCGTCTGATCTTTTGTAATAATGCGCATAAGTGATACTGGTGTTGCCAATGGTGGATCTTCCTGTTTCAATAATAATTGGTCTGGGTTCGGGAAACTGAGCAATGGATCGGGTGCATAAGTAAGTACACGCGCAAAATAAGCGTCATTTGGATCTTCAATTGGTTTTTCAAATTCGATCCACAGGCAACGTTCACGGGTGACAGTTTCCGAATAATCATCCGCTGCCTGGTACGGAGACAATGCAACACCTGCGGCTACAACTTTTGGCACCTGTACAGGGATCGTTGTCACGGGCAATCTCAAATCTGCTTTGATGTTTTGCGAATCAGGATCAGCAGCATTGACGCCGGTCAAAAACATTGGCTTCAATTCATATTCCACTTCGATTGTATTGGGAAACGGATTTAAAATAGTGGCAGGCTTTTCTGAATCTTTTTTCGGCTCCACCGCGTCAATAAAAACAACCCTTGTATAACTCCGATCTGGTTTGGTGATCGCAACCCTGCTCGCAGTTTTTTTCAATTGCAGGTAGCCAACATTTTGCGTCTCGAGTGTATCGTCCTCTCTCGTGAATTGTTTTACCCTCGTAATTTCGATTCCCATTTCACTAAGACCATCCCAAGTCCAGTCGCGGTCGATTTCAAATGATAAAACGCATAACCAGTGATTATAGAGCTCTGCATTGGTGGCAAAGGTTAGCGATGAATTATCCGGTGCAAGTGTATGCCGAATACGATTGCTACATGCAAACTGAATTCGTTCACCTGGCTTGCCGATAAGTGACAATCCCTTTACATCCACACCGAGTTGAGTCGCGAGCCTTGCCATCACGGAACTCTGAGTGGATTCTTTGCCGGCAACAACAGTTGATACTAATGAGTCTTTATTGACAACTTGCACAGGATCGGGCTGGAGATAAATTCCCTGTAGTCGTTTGGATTCAACAGTGTTTTTGAAAAAGGAAACTTCAGTGTCGGCATTTTGGCGAACAAAGAATTGTGTCGGCTCACCCGTACGCAAGATTTTTTCGGAGAACGTTGTTTGTTTGAAACCGAAATACTCCGGAAACGCCGGCTTATCGGAACAGAGTGGATAAATTGTTATGCGTACATCCCTGGAAGTGGGAATGACAAGGGCGTCACCTTCATCCAGCTCGGTTTGAGAAATATTCAAATCGCCAAGACTTATCTTGTTACCAAAATCAATAACATTCGCATTGCGGTATTCAACTTCAAATGAATATGCTACTTCAGGATTTGCAGGAAATTTTCGGGTTGTTTGATAAAGGGGAAGGAACGATTCTTTCTGATTTATCGAATCAAGATTATCCATCAACAATGTTTTCAATTCAACAACTACGAGTAATGAATCAACATCCGGATCAGGGTAGCCAACAGGCCGCTGGTCTTTGATTAACTCGGTTCCAACTTTCCCGGTATGGAGAAAATCCCGATCATCCACTAATTTCTGAAACGCATCTTCAGTATCCATTTCTGTAAACAACAATGCTGGATAACCAAGTCGCGGCCGCGATACTTCAAAACTGTTTCCTGTAAAAAAAGTATTGGTTCCGGCATCAGGATTATCCTGCGCGTCAGTGGGAACAATGTCTAATTGTTTTGGTGCGATATAACGTTTGAAAATTATAGATGCACTTTTAGATGGAGCATCATTGAGCGCCTCTTCATCGACAAGCGGGCCACCGCCGGTTAAATCAGCAAAGCGGACACGGAAGTCATATTCCTTACCATATTTCAATTCGCAATTTTCCGGGAGAATTGATTCGTACAGACCCGATTTTTGGTCTGGATTTTTCTTTTTGTGGAGATCCTCATAAATACCCGGATTTGCAAGTGCTCCCGTAACGTCCAGTTCTGCAGCACGTGCATCAGGTAATACGAGCGATGGTCCGAACCACTGAGTGAAAAAAGCCGGTAGCCAAAATTGTGCATCGGCATCCGCGTTTATTTTCGAGGGGAAAACCTGCACACCGGTTTCTACAGTACTGCCTGCAACTGCGATCAATTCACCACCCAGTACAAGATCAACTTTAGCACGTGTATTCACCAGCGAATTCCATTCTATTTTATCTGCCTCTTTCACATCCACCCGGTAAGAAAAAACGCCAAGTGGTGCGTCGATTCGCTTCGATGGTGTTGTTGGATCAGCGAGAAATTGTCGGTTCTGCCAAATCAATAATTGCTCATCATCCCAACCAAGCCGAATACCCATCTCTTTTTGAACGTGTAGTTCATCGGGTTCTTCACTCAGCAAATTCGAACTGACCGGCTGTACTGCGTGAACGATCTTCGCATATCCGTCATCGTAATCTGCGGCCTCTATTTTCAAAATATCGAATTGGCCATTTGGTTGAGCCGGCCCAGGCACTACAGGAAAAAGTAATGCTCCGAATAATTGTCTCGGTTGATCAATAGCTGGAATACGAGCTGCATACATCTTCAACTCAATATCCTTATTGGCCGCGGTGATTCCGAAGCCGGCGAGATCAGACACCAGGTTGAAATAAACCCATCCACCATCTTTAAAATAATCTGCTGCCGGAAGTGGGATAGTAACAGAGTGCAGCAATCCGATGCTTTTTGCAAGAAGTGGTTGGCGAAGACAAAACGCAATTACCCGACCCCATGTGAGATCGTCCTGGCTTTGTTTGAATGCTGGATTCGGCTTGCCTGTTCTTTTGATTGCGCAATGATAACTGTCGTCTGTCTTTGCAAATTCAGTTCGTGGATTTGTAAAGTTGAACGACGTACGATAAGACACTGGCAGGTATTTCCGGATTCCCTGCGCATCCGGAAGGGGTGTTGAAGCACCTTGCGTGGTGTTAGCACCGGAACCTTTCAACTTAAATTGAACATAGAGCGCTTCATATAGCTTTGCGATGTTCAAAGGGAAACTGATG
>JACMLR010000100.1 GCA_014379515.1 Chitinophagaceae bacterium | reverse complement strand
GATGTTTTTCAGCCAGCAAATTAATCAAACGAGCTTTGCGCCTCTGCGGCGTTGCGAGAAATGTATTCTTCTCGCCAGCGAGAAACAAACACCAGAAATTAATTCTTCATTTTAGATCCAAACACCTTCTTGAACTTCTCCAACTTCGGCCGAATCACATAATAACAATACGGCTGTGACCCATTTGCATTATAATAATCCTGGTGATAATTTTCTGCGATATAAAAACTGCTGAATGGAACCACTTCTGTAACGATAGGATTCTCAAATGCGCCGCTTTTATTTAATTCAATCTTATATTTTTCTGCTTTATCTTTTTGATCCGGGTTATGATAAAATACCGAACTACGATATTGAGTTCCTACATCATTTCCCTGGCGATTCAATGTTGTTGGATCGTGGGTTTGCCAGAAAACTTCCAGCAATTCATCATAAGTGATAATTGCAGGATCATATAATATCTGAATGCATTCGGCATGACCCGTCGTGCCAGTTGTAACCTCTTTGTAGGTCGGATTCACAACATGACCGCCGCTGTATCCTGATGTAACTTTCATTACACCTTTCAGCTGCTGAAAAATTGCTTCCGTACACCAAAAGCAACCGTTTGCAAAGGTTGCCGTTTCAGTCTTAATGCTTGTGTCGCCATTGGGCGATGCTGTAATTGCTGAAGTAGAATTGCTCATGCTTTTATTTGGATTTTCTCTTTGTGCACAAGAAAGCAATGCCGTCAATGAAATTAATATAGTTGTCAGTCCTGCCTTCATATTTTGCTAATTATAAAATGCTTCATCAAATTTCGTACAATTTAACCGTTCAGCTTGCTGATTGTTTGACGGGTAGCGGACAATTGCATCCGCGTTAACATTGTTTTACATTTACGTTCACTGTTAGAAAGCAGATGCTAAATTCGTTAACATGAAGAAGGACTGGCTCCGACCGGAAAATATTTTGCTTATCATGCCACTGATACTCAGGGTCGTCGTGCATATCCATTTCATTAGCTATGGATCAATCGCATCAGAAGATCGCTTGGAACTACTTGAACAGCGGCTTTGGATTCAAACAGCGTACGACATCATCACCTGGACAATCCTTTTCTTTATCACCTGGTCGATGCATCTGATTCTCCGCCGGAAGGGATTATGGCGCCCGTTGCCAGCTTTCGCGCACATACTTTTAACGTTCTTTCTTTTTTCAATGACCGTTTTCGTCAACGATTTTGCGGTCAGCGTTATACCCGGATGGCATATGTCTGTTTATCCCTCGTCCTACGTGGGATTTTTCACAGAATTTGATTTTCCGACACTCTTACTTCTGCTCGTGCAATTATTCTTTACGATCTACTTTACAAAACAAGTACTGCGACCAGAATTCTGAACCCATTAGGCCGATGCTCCGTATTTTTGCGGATTAAATTTGTCGAGTTAAGTCATGAAGTTTTTTCCAGAATCGTCATTAGTGCAGTTGGAATTTGATAAGATTAAATCTCTGCTGACAGAGCATTGCAAAACCGAATACGCAAAGGCACAGGCAATTGATCTTCGCATCCACACAAAAAAAGAATTTATTGAGATCGAACTCAGGCAGACCTATGAGTTCAAGTTGTTAATTCAATCAGGTCAGTATTTTCCAAACGACCACGTATTAAACATTTCCCGTGAATTAAAACTCTTGTCGATCCCTGGCGCAGTGTTAGCTGCCGACCAGTTTATCCAGATTCGAAAGCTTGCCGAAAGCATGAAGAGCATTTTCCGCTGGTTTGATAGTGAAAGAAAATTGGCATATCCAGCTTTGTTCCGCGTTTGTTCATCAACAAGTTTTGAAAAGAAAATACTTGATCTTCTTGATGACGTATTGGACGAGAACGGTACCGTAAAAGATAATGCCTCGGAAGAGTTGCAACGCATTCGTATGAGCCTGTTCCGAAAACGCAATGAGCTACGACGCGTTTTTGATAAGGTAATTCAGAAATGGACAAAGGCCGGATACGTTGCCGATATTGAAGAAGCATTTTTAAATGGTCGGAGAGTAGTTGCGGTTTTTGCAGAACACAAGCGGCAGGTAAAAGGAATTTTATTGGGCGAAAGTGATACGCGAAGAACATCCTTTGTTGAACCTGAAGAAACAATGGAACTCAACAATGATGTGTTTTCATTGGAAAGTGAGGAAGCCCGGGAAGTGTATCGAATTCTTCGAGAATTGACGGCTCGATTGTCTGGCTACGCACCCCTGCTGAAAACCTACCACGATATCCTGGGTGAATTTGATTTCATTCGCGCCAAAGCGAAATTAGCGAACGACTATAATGGTAATCTGCCGACCGTTGTTGATAAAGCTCATATCCATCTAATCCAGGCTTTTCATCCATTACTATATTTATATAATCAAAAATCAGGCAAGCCTACGATTCCAACACAGATCTCATTAAACGAGAAAAGCAGAATTCTTGTTATTTCTGGTCCAAACGCAGGCGGCAAAACAGTTACGTTAAAAACGGTCGGACTTCTCCAGATCATGTTGCAAAGTGGATTGTTGATTCCGGTAAACCCGGAATCAGAGCTCGGCATCTTTAAGCAAATCATGATTCACATTGGCGATACACAAAGTCTCGAATTTGAATTAAGCACCTATAGTTCGCATTTGAAGAATATGAAACACTTCATTGAGAATGCAAATGGCCGAACATTATTTTTTATTGATGAACTAGGCAGCGGTAGTGATCCAAACCTTGGTGGTGCTTTTGCTGAGGTAATCCTTGAGGAACTTGTAAAGAAACACGCACAAGGCATTGTGACTACACACTATTTGAATTTGAAAGTGATGGCGGGGAAAACGCCGGGTATTGTTAATGGCGCAATGGCATTCGATGAAAAAAACCTGATGCCACAGTATAAATTGAATATCGGTAAACCCGGTAGTTCCTACACGTTTTCGATCGCTGAACGCATCGGACTTGATAAACGATTAATAGAACGTGCTCGACAATTGGTTAATGAAGACCATTTCCGCCTCGACAAATTATTAAATCGAACTGAACAGGATTTGCAGTTGCTGGAAAAGAAAGATCACGAGTTACAAAAGAAGCTAAAAGAAAATGACCGGCTTCAAAAAGAAATGCAAACGACGATTGAGAAGGAGAAGCATCAGCAACAGGTCGAATTGCTTAAGCATCAAAATAAAGTTTCAGAGGAACGTATTGCCTACCTGAAAGACATGGAACGAAAGCTGAAGCAAGTTGTATTTGATTGGCGCAAAGCGGAAGGGGAAGAAGATAAAAAGGAATTGATAAAACAATTGCAGGCACTATTATTCAAACAACAACAACAAAGTGCATCGGATAAAGTAAAGAAAAAAGTATCAGCTAAATACGAGGAAACGGGTGGTGATATATCGATTGGCAAAAAAGTGCTGATGCGGAAAAATCACCAGGTGGGAATTGTAAAAGAGATCCGCGGTAAAAAAGTGGTGTTGCAAGTTGGATTGATGCCGATCACAGTTGACATTGGTGAACTGGTTGTGGTGAGCGACAAGGAAGAGGGTAAAGAAAAATCCCACCAGTAATTGGTGGGATTCGCTGTATGGCTTTTCCTAAAGACTTATAAACTTGAGTGGAGATAATCTTTTAATTGAGAGATTGTTTCTTGTTGCGACAAAATTGTTTCTTTTACAACATCATTGATCGATACAATTCCGATTATCAAATCATGTTCGAATACTGGAAGGTATCGGATGTTTTTATCCGATAAAAGCTGCATGCAATATTCAACAGAATCTGCTGGCGTAACTCGAGGAAGGTTTGCCGACATGATCTCAGCCACTTTTGTATCAGTGGATGATTTTCCCTGCAAAACGATTTTTCTTGAGTAGTCGCGTTCGGTCATCATACCCTGGTATCTGCCACCTTCCATAACCATCACCGATCCGATATTCTGATCGGCCATGATTCGAAGTGCATCTAAAACAGAAGTGTCCGGGGCGACGGAAGTGATATTGCTTCCTTTGCGAAGAAGGATGTCAGCAACTTTTTTATTCATACTAGCATGTTTTGGTTGAACAATCGGTTGCAGGTAAATTACGACTTTCAATAACTTTTGCCAAATTTATGGGAGCCCTCGAGGTACGCATCGAAATAGCCCCGAGAATTTATTCAATTCGTTGAGTAACAGGACTACCTGCTACATGAACGAACCAAAGGTCGTACGTACATTTTCACTTACCACCGGGTGTTTTTACGAACTCTACCATTCGTGCCCGGCTCACGGTTACGTAG